>JAKAOD010000361.1 GCA_021823365.1 Actinomycetes bacterium
CTGGTGCCAAGCCCATCGCACGGGCGTGATCGTCTACAGCCCGATGCAGTCCGGCCTGCTTACCGGACGGTGGGACGCCGACCGGGTCGCCGCGCTCGCCGAGGACGACTGGCGCCGCCGGAACCCGGAGTTCCAGCCGCCCCGCATCGAGGCGAACCTCGCCCTCGCCGCCGCCTTGCGGCCGGTCGCCGAGCGCCACGGCGCGACGGTCGCCGCCGTCGCCGTGGCCTGGGTCCTCGCCTTCCCGGCGGTCACGGGAGCGATCGTGGGAGCGCGCCGCGCCGCGCAGGTCGACGGCTGGATCGGCGCCGCGACCCTCGAGCTCTCGACAGAGGATCTCGACGTGATCGCCGCCGCGGTTGCCCGCACCGGGGCGGGAGGAGGACCGGTCACCCCGGGCTGACACCCGGTCCTCCCCGGCCGAGATCCGCCGTCTCCGGCCGACGCGCAGCCCGGGCGCGCGGTCAGGACTGGGTCAGGCGGTCGAGCAGGGGCACGATCTCCCGGAGCCTGGTGCGATCTTCGGGCGGGAGCCGTTCGAGGGCGTGGGCGAGCCACACGTCGCGCAGCTGGCGGTCGGCCTCGATGCGCTGCGTGCCGGCGGCCGAGATGGCGATCACCGACTGGCGGCGGTCGCTCTCGTGCGGGGCGCGCACCACGAGGCCGAGCTGTTCGAGGCGGGCGATGACGCGCGTCATCGAGGGCGGCTGGACGCGCTCGAGCTCGGCGAGCGCCGTCGGGGACAGCGGACCCCTGCCGGCGACCGTCGAGAGCGCCGAGAGCTGGGTCAAGGTGAGCGTGTCGTCGCTCTTCTCCGCACGAAGCCGCCGCGTGAGGCGCATGACCGCGATGCGCAGCTGCGTCGCGAGGCCGTCGTCGCCGGCGCCTCCCCGGCCGTCCGGGCCCTCGGCCGCCCGCTCGCCGGAGGTCGCGTCCCGGCCGGGCGCCGCTCCGGTCACGGGACGACCCTGAGAAGGTGGGCGACGCAACCGGCGACGGCGACCGCCGTCGGCACGTGGAGGAACTCGTTCGGGCCGTGGGCGTTGCTCTCCGGCCCGAGGACCCCGGTCGCGACGAGCTGGGCGCCGGGGTAGCGGGCCGAGAGCTCGGCGAGGAAGGGAATCGAGCCCCCCTCGCCTGTCGCCCCGGGGGGGCGCCCGAAGCAGGCGAGCGACGCCTCCCTGAGGGCGTCCTCCAGCCAGGGAGCGGCTTCCGGCGCCTCCCAGCCGCTGCCCGGCGCGTCCCAGGTGAGCGTGACGCGGGCACCCTCGGGAGGGTCGGCGAGCAGCCTCGCCTCGACGGCGGCGGCCGCGGCGGCCACGTCGCAGCCGGGCGGGATGCGGAAGGACAGCTTCAGCGCGGTGAACGGGCGCAGCACGTTGCCCGCCTCGCCGAGCGGCGGGATGCCCTCGACGCCGGTCACCGAGAGCGAGGGCTCCCACGTCCCGCGCACGACGCGCTCGACGGGGCTCGACCCAGACAGCTCGAGCCCCGGGACGGAAGGAAAGGACCCAGCCGCGGCGTCGCCGAGCTCCTCGGCGAGCCGCTCGATCTCGCGCCTGCGGCGCTCGGGGAGCGCGACGTGGAGCTCGGGGACGAGGAGATCGCCGGTCGTCGAGTCCTCGACCCGGTCGAGCAGCCGGCGGAGGAGCCGGAACGACGACGGCACGATGCCCCCGGCGGACCCGGAGTGCACGCCCTGCTCGAGCACCTCGACGCGCAGCGTCGCCGAGACGACGCCGCGCAGCGACGTCGTCACCCACAGCCGGTCGTAGGTGGCGCAGCCGGAGTCGAGGCAGACGACGACCGACGGGCGGCCGATCCGGCCGGCGAGCGCGTCGAGGTAGGCGGGCAGGTCCGGGCTGCCGCTCTCCTCGCTCGACTCGACGAGGACGACGACCCGGGGATGCCCGGCCCCGCCGCGCTGCAGCGCCTCCACCGCGGCCGTTGCGGCGAACAGGGCGTAGCCGTCGTCCGCCGTTCCCCGTCCGTAGAGCCGGTCGCCCTCCCGCACCGGCTCGAACGCTCCGAGCCCCTCGCGCCAGCCGCCGAGCGGCGGCTGCTTGTCGAGATGGCCGTAGACGAGCGCCGTCGAGCCCGAGCGGCTCTCGTCGGTCGCGCCGACCTCGGCGAGGAGGAGCGGGGTCCTGTCGCCGAGGGTGACGACCTCGACGCTCGAGCGCTCGAGGCCGCGCCCTTCGAACCACTCGGCGAGCAGCCTCGCAGCGCGCCCGATCTCCCCGTGCTCGCGCCAGGCCGCGTCGTAGGCAGGCGAGACGCAGGCGATGCGGGTGTAGTCGCCCAGCGCCTCCAGGCCGGCTTCCTCGAAGCAGGCTCGCGCCAATCCGAGAAGCTCGTCCGCGGCCCGCGCCGAGCCTGCGGCGAGCGGCCCGATGGTGTCCGGGTCAGGCGTCACGGTCAAGTTGTAGCGCAGCGCTGGCGCGCCCGTTCGTGGAGAATGGGGTCGTGGCGACGCGCCCGCTCGGAGCGATCGTGCTGGCCGCGGGAGAGGGGACGAGGATGCGCTCGTCCCTCCCGAAGCCGCTGCATCGCGTCTGCGGCCGTCCGCTCGTCCTCCACGTGCTCGACGCCCTGGCGGAGCTGCCGGTCGGCAGGGTCGTCGTCGTGGTCGGCTACCGCTCGGTCGAGGTGACGAAGACGCTCCAGGCGGAGGCGCCGGCCGGGCTGAGGCTGGAGTTCGTCGAGCAGGTTCGGCCGCTCGGCACCGGCGAGGCCGCCGCCGTCGGGCTCACCGGGTTCCCGGAGAGCTACGAGGGACGGGAGGACGGCGACGTCCTCGTGCTCCCGGGCGACGCCCCGCTGGTCCGTTCGAGCACCCTCGCCGCGCTCGTGCGGGCGCATCGCGGCTCGGAGGCGGCCGCGACGCTGCTCACCGCGCGCGTCGCCGACCCTCGCGGCTACGGGCGGGTGGTGCGTTCCAAGGACGGCGGCGTCGCGAGGATCGTCGAGGACGCCGACGCGAGCGAGGAGGAGCGCGAGATCGACGAGATCGCGACGTCGATCTACTGCTTCCGCCACAGCGTGCTCGCGCCGTCGCTGAGAAGGCTCTCGCCCGACAATGCCCAGGGCGAGTACTACCTGACGGACGCCGTCGCGGTGCTCCACGACGCCGGCCACCCGATCGGGACCCTCCTCGCGCCCGATCCCGCCGAGGCGGCGGGCGTCAACGACCGCTCGCAGCTCGCCGAGGCCGAGGCAGAGATGCGCCGGCGTCTCAACGCCCGCTGGATGCGCCGGGGCGTGACGATGACCGACCCGGGTCACACCTACCTCGACACGACGGTGGCGATAGGCGAGGACGCGACGATCCTCCCCGGGGTCGTGCTCGAGGGGACGACCACCGTCGGCGCCGGCGCCGTGCTCGGGCCGGCGTGCCACCTGGTCGACTGCGAGGTCGGCGCCCGCGCCCGCCTCGAGCGCTGCTCGGCGCGCCAGGCCGTGATCGGCGAGGACGCCGAGGTCGGGCCTTTTGCGGTCCTCGAGCCAGGGAGCCGGTTGGCGCCGGGCTCGAGGACCGGAGCATTCTTCGTCGGCACGCCTGGCTGAGGACGCCGGTCGCAAGGGCGTCGCCGAAAGTCGGCCAGGTCCCGCGGGGCCAGGGAGGAGGGGCGATGGAGCTCGGTCCGCACAAGCGACTCGAGCTGTTCAGCGGCAGGTCGCACCGGGGGCTCGCCGAGGAGATCGCGAGCTGCCTCGGAGTGGCCCTCGGGGAGGCGAACGTCCGGGAGTTCGCCGACGGCGAGGTCCACTGCCGCTTCGACTCCTCGATCCGCGGCGCCGACGTGTTCGTCATCCAGACCCATTGCGCGCCGGTGAACGACTCGCTGATGGAGCAGCTCATCATGATCGACGCCGCCAAGCGCGCCTCGGCGAGCCGGATCACCGCCGTCTGCCCCTACTACGGCTACTCCCGCCAGGACCGCAAGTCGACCGGCCGGGAGCCCATCACGGCC
>JAKAOD010000362.1 GCA_021823365.1 Actinomycetes bacterium
GGCGTCGCCATCCGTCTCCTCGACGGCACGACACTCGACGGCACGACCCGTGACGGGACGACAGTCGACGGCACGGCCCATGACGGCGTCGACGACGGCGAAGACGTGCTCGAGGTTCCCCGGGATGGCTCGCCGCCCCGAGGAACGCCCGTGACCCGGAAGGTCCGGAGCCCAGACGTCGTGCCCCGCAGCCGTCAACGCCGCGGCGGCCTCCCGGTACCGGCCCGAGTGCTCGCCGAAGCCGTGCACGATGACGACCGGGGGTCGAGGCGGAGGCGGGCCCTCTCCATGCTCCGCTCGCCAGTGACGCAACAGGAGCCTGTCGCCGCCGACGTCGAGCCACGCCGTCGACGACTCCCTGTCGGCCACGTCTGGCGAGGCTACCTGGGCGGGCGGCGACGGGTTCGTGCCCGAGGTCGGTGGCGGCAGCTCGATGCCGGTCGCCACCACGGGCGGGCGAGCACCGACGACCGCACCGGGCGAGCGGTCGGTCGGGGGAAGCAACATGCGCTGAATCACAGGGTCCCACTGCCCAGGCCCCTCGCGGCGCACCCTTGACGACCGCCGGGCTCGTCGCTATCGTGACTCCAACTGTTAGCGTTCTCAGCACGCGGCCTTCCCAGGGCCGCGCCAAGCCAATGGCTCGGCTCTGCCCGCCACGTCGCACATCTGCTCCGTCGCGACAGCTCTCTCGGCACGTGGCGCGCGGCTCACGTTCGCGCGGCGGGGGCCCGGCTGGCCGTGCTTCGAGACTGCCTCGTCGCGATCGGCGTGAACGCCCACCACCGGTCGTTTGTTGCCGGGGCCGTCCTCCTCGTCGCTATCCTCATCGATCGGCTGCGCGTCATGCGCGCCGAGCGCGCCGGCCGGCCCGCGCGCACAGCCGTGAGCGACGGGCGCGAGAGGAGAGAGGGATCGCCATGAGGAAGACGGTGGACGGCCAGGAATGCTGGTTCCTCACGGGGAGCCAGTCGCTCTACGGCGAGGAGACGCTCCAGCAGGTCGCCACGCAGTCTCGGGAGATCGCGGGCCTTCTCGACGCCGCCGAGCGACTCCCCCTGCCGGTCGTCTGGAAGCCGGTCCTCACCGACGCGGAGGGGGTCCGTCGCCGGTGCCTCGAAGCGAACGACGACGACCGCTGCGCCGGAGTGATCGTCTGGATGCACACCTTCTCCCCGGCGAAGTCCTGGATCGCCGGGCTCGACCTGTTGCGCAAGCCGCTCTTGCACCTGCACACCCAGGCGAACGTCGCCCTGCCGTGGTCGACCATCGACATGGACTTCATGAACCTCAACCAGGCGGCGCACGGGGACCGGGAGCTCGCCTACCTCGAGACCCGCCTCGCCATCCGGCGCAAGACCGTCGTCGGCCACGCGAGCGACGAGGCCGTGCAGCAGCGGGTCGCCTCCTGGCAGCGGGCGGCGATCGGGTGGGCAGAGGCCCGGCGGCTTCGCGTCGTCCGCTTCGGGGACAACATGCGGCGGGTCGCCGTGACCGAGGGCGACAAGGTCGAGGCCGAGCTCCGCCTCGGCGTCGCCGTCGACACCTACGGGGTCCACGACCTTGCGGCCGAGATCGCCGACGTCGACCACAAGACCGAGACGCGACTCGTCGAGGAGTACCTCGACCTCTACGACGTCGCCGCCGGGCTCCGGCCCGGCGGGGCCCGCCACGACTCGCTGCGCTACGCGGCGAGGCAGGAAGCAGGGATCCGCAGCTTCCTCGACGCGCGCGGCTCAAGAGCCTTCACGACGAACTTCGAGGATCTCGGGCCGCTGCGCCAGCTGCCGGGCATCGCCGTCCAGCGGCTCATGGCCGACGGCTACGGGTTCGGCGGCGAGGGCGACTGGAAGACGGCGATCCTGGTCCGGCTTCTCAAGGCGATGGGCGAGGGCCTGCCCGGCGGCGTCTCGTTCATGGAGGACTACACTTACCACCTCGGTCCGGGCAGACCGAAGGTGCTCGGCGCCCACATGCTCGAGGTCTGCCCGACCATCGCGGCCGGGCGGCCGCGATGCGAGATCCACCCGTTGAGCATCGGGGCGCGTGAGGACCCGGTGCGGCTCGTCTTCGACGCCGCGAGCGGCCCGGGCTTCGTGACAGGCCTGCTCGACCTCGGCGACCGGTTTCGCATGGTGCTGAACGAGATCGACGTCGTCGGGCCGGACGAGCCGCTCGCCCGGCTGCCGGTCGGCCGGGCGGTGTGGGAGCCGCGGCCGTCGCTCTCGGTGGCCGCCGAGTGCTGGCTGACGGCGGGCGGTCCGCACCACACCGCCCTTTCGACCTCGGTCGACCTGGAGACGGTCGTCGACCTCGCCGAGATCGCCGGCCTCGAGCTCGTCCGGGTCGGCACCGGGTCGAGCGGCGAGCTGCTCAAGAAGGAGCTCCGGTGGAACCAGGCGTACTACCGCCTGGCGTCCGGCCTCGCACGCTGACCGGCGCTGCCGGGCGGGAGGGCGGATCCCGGGCGCGTCCCGCAAGCGCCCCGCCCGTGGGCGCCGCCCGGGCACCGCATCGAGCGCGCACATCCCGGGACGCCCCTCTCCGTCGAGGAGCAGGACCGGCTCGAGGGCCTGGCGGTGACTCTCGACCAGTGCTGGGACCTCCTCGCGCAGCGCCGCGCCCGGCGCGCCGCGGGGCAGGACCCGGACGAGGCGACGCCGCGTCCGGCGTCGGCCGTGGAGAGCTTCCAGCAGTAGGTGTGCGAGCAGCGAACCTGGGTCCACGACGCCGGACGCGCCCGCGGCACCGCTTTCATCAATATTGACGTTGTCGCCCCGGACGCCCGGGGCGAGCCTTGGGCCATGCGGATCGGTCGCGCCGCCGTGGCGGCGCCGTGCGCGTCCCGGAGGACCTGGTGACGACGGCCGGGGCCTATTCACGCTTCAGCCCAGGCGAGGGCGCGGCCGCACCGCAGGGGGCTCCCGCGTGGCTCGACCCGCCGTTCAAGGCGATCTTCGACGAGTCGAGCGACGGCGTGCTCGTCATGAACGCTGCCGGGCACCGCGTCTACTCCAACCCCGCCCTCAACGAGCTCGTCGGCGGCAACGCCTGCCTCCCGCTCGGCACCCCGTCGCCGCCGCTGTACGTCCCGACCGAGCAGCGCCAGCGCTACCTCCGCGTCCTCGAAGGCATGTCGGCCCTGCTCGCCTCGGAGGGCTCGGGCACGGCGTCGACCTGGCTCGAGCTCGCGACGCCGGGCCACGGACGGCTCCGGGCCAAGGTGACGATCGGCGTGTTCACCGGGCCGAGAGGCGGAAGGTACGTGGTGTGGCTCCTCAAGCCCGAGCTGCCCGGCGTGGCCGACCCGTCGGCGGTCGCCGGGCTCGACGGCCTGGGCGGCCTCGATGTCCTCGGCGGCCGGCTCGGGGCAGGGGCAGAGGACAGCCACGGGCCGCTCCTCGCATGGCAGCCGTTCTCGGCGATCGAGACCCTGACGCGACGCGAGCGCGACGTGCTGCAGCTGCTGCTCGACGGGCGGCGCGTCTCCTCGATCGCGCGCTCGCTCTACTTGAGCCCGCACACCGTGCGCAACCACCTGAAGGCGATCTTCCGCAAGCTCGGGGCGCACTCGCAGAGCGAGCTCCTCGACAGCCTGCGACCGGTCACCCCCGTCCCGCATGCCGGGATGCGGGCGCGCGGCGGGCCCGGGGGCCCGGAGGCGGGGAGGTGAGGCAGCTGTCCCGCGCGCACGAAGACGGGCGGCACCCCTCCGGGGGGAGCGTCGGGGGAAGCGCCGCCGGGAGGGACGGGGCCGACCCGGAGTGGCACCTCGCCGCCCGGGCCCCACAGGCCGACGGCGTGTGGCACGCGCCCGCCCGCCGGGACCAGCCCTCGGAGAAGCTCGTGCTCGTCGTCGAGGAGAGCCCGGGGGTCCTCTACCGCCTCGCCCGCGCCGTCCCGGACCCCTCCGCGGCGTACACCTTCAGCAGCATCGACGACATCGACTCGGCGCAGCTCCGCTCATATCG
>JAKAOD010000363.1 GCA_021823365.1 Actinomycetes bacterium
TCTGCGCCTGCTCGGTGCTGCTGAGGACGTGCGGAAGGCTCCTTCGGCATGCCCGTGGGCCCCGCGCGCCGTCAAGGCGAGGCCGAGGCACAGAAGCGCGATCACCGGCGGGTCCGTGACCCCGAGCGACATCGGCAGCGCGAAGGCGGGAACCGAGAGCAGGAGCATGGTGCGAAGCACGGCCTGGCGCCGGCAGCCCTCGCATCGACGCGCCGCGTCGGGTACGGCGATGCGGCACGCCGCGACGAGCAGGCCGGCGGTGCTGAGCGCGAGCCACGACACGGGGTCGCCGAGCGGACCCGGAAGGCCGAGCGCGTGGGGCAGGCCGAAGAGGGACATGCCCGGCAGGTAGGGATCGTAGGACCGCCACGACGCGAGCTGCCCCGACGCGAGGTACGGCGTGCCGTGCGCGAGCCATTGGGCTGCCGCGCGGGCGACCACTCGCACCTCGGAGGTCGCCCCCCAGTTGACCGGCAGCACGGCCGCGGGCACGGCCATCGCTCCGACGATCGCCACGAGCAACGGCACGCCCGGGTGCCGTCGCCAGCACCACACGGCTGCCGCCGCGGCGACGCCGTAGGCGCCCGCAGCCCATGCTCCCCAGACGGACTCGGCCCCGTGCGCGACGAGCGCGAACACCGCGGCGTAGGCGGCGAAGAGCGCGAACAGCACGACGGCCAGCGGCGTCCCGACACCCACCCGGTGGTCCGAGTCGGTGCCGGGGACCGGCCGCGTCGTCATGCCGGAATCCATCATGGTCGACCTGCGGCCGAGGGTATCCCATCCGACGCCCGGCGCGCGGTCGTCCATCGCCGATGGACGCTCCGGTGCGCGCCGCCGGCACCAGCTGCGTCCCCGCCCTCCTCCGCGTGCGTGCCCGGGGAGCAGGGTGAGGCCGCGCCGGCAGCGATCATGCGTGGGCCGAGGCCGGCTGCCGTGGCGACCTGTCCAGCGCTCGCTGCCCGGGGCGCGAAGGCTGGAAGAGGTAGTTGCGCGTGCCCGGATCGATCGAACGGGCCGGTTGCCAGCCACGCTGCCAGGTGTGCATCGTGTACCCGCGCTCGAGCATCCACGCGACGACCTCTTCGGGGGTGCGCTGGTACCGGGCCGTATGGCGAGCCTCGATCTCGACGAGCATCGCCGGCCGGAGCGTCTCGACGACCTCCTTGCCGCCCTCGAGCACCTGCAGCTCCGCGCCTTCGACGTCGATCTTGACGAACTGGAGCTGGTCGATCCCTTCGCGCGCGCACAACGCGTCCAACGTGTCGACGGTGACGGCCACGGAGATCTGATTGGCGAACTCCACGTTCGGGTCCGGTCCCGCCGCCGACCCGTCCAGGAACGACCGTCCCGTGACCAGCCCGTACCGCCCCAACGGGACGTGCATGATGTCACGGCCGGGTTCAGCGCCGAGAGCCACCGCGTGCCGGCAGACGTTGACGGCCTGCCACGCGCTCAGCAGCCGCGCGAGCTGGAAGTTGGCGAACGGCAACGGCTCGACGCTGTGCACGCGCCCGCTGCGCCCGCACAGGCGCGAGAGGGCCATGGTGTACAGGCCGGCGGCCGCCCCGACGTCGATGCACACGCTCCCCGGGCTCACCACCCGTCGCAGGCCCTGGATCTCGCTTTCCACGTACGGCGTCCACCGGGCGAGGCCGGAGATCGCCGCAGCAGTGAGGCGCGCCCGCATCGCCGCGAGTCCTCTGTCGAACTCAGCTATCCGGTCCATGCGTGCCTCCGTCGGCGCGGCAGCTCACGACTGCTCGTGCGCTCGTGCTCGAGGGCTCATGCGCTCGATCCGCCGTCGTTGGGCCTCCGCGCGGAGGCGGGCATCGCCGTCGAGGGGGCCCCGACGCTCAGCGAGCCCTCGAACCGGGTGAGCCCGGGAAGCTGCTGGAGCCCGGTGAGCTGTGCGACCGCCACGCAGGTGCTGCGCTGCCTGGCGGCAGGGCACGAGCGACAGGGAGACCCTCACGAAGTGGTCAGGGAGACGCTCACGCCCGACGAGGATACGGTGCGGGCGTGCGCGGGAGCAATAGAAGCCGCCCTTTCCCAGCCTGTGACCTCGTCTGACATGGGTCCGCGATCGACCGGGCCCGCCGGCGGCGAGCGCCGCGCGTTCATGCGAACGTCATTCTCGGCCACCAACCTTAGATGGAGGGCTGGTGGCCACCTCCCGCTGCGTAGAACGACCGCTGCGTAGAACGACCGCTGCGTAGAACGACCGCTGCGTAGCATGACCCATCCGCCAGCCACGAGGAACCTTCACGGCGTGCACCTGCTCGGCCTGCTGACCGTCACCGACTCCCTCCCGACCGCCTGCTGCGCCGCCGGGAAGCACCGCCGCGGCACCGGGGCGCCCAGCACTCCGCTTCCGGCCGTCTGCGAGCACCTGGGACCCGCGGGACGCACCCTCGGCGACGCCGGGCCGTCGTGGTGAGGTCGACTCCCGCGGCCACGGGACTCGCTGGCCGAACCGCTCGCCCGAGGGCGCGCACATCGCTGCCGGAGGCGTCCCTGTCGGCTCTTGCCGAGCAGCTGGGCACGTGCGAGCGACGGGGTGAGGCAGTCGTGACGGGGGTGTGCGCGGACAGCCGCCGGATCGCGCCGGGCGACCTGTTCCTCGCGGTGCCCGGGGCGCATGCCGACGGGCACCGCTACGCCGCCGACGCCGTCGGCCGCGGCGCCGCGGCGATCGTCGTCGAGCGGTTCCTCGATGAGCTCGCCGTCCCCCAGCTGCGGGTCCCCTCGGTGGCGGCCGCCGCCGGACCCATCGCGGCCCACGTGTACGCCTGGCCGTCCGAGCAGCTGACCGTCGTCGGGGTGACCGGCACGAACGGCAAGACGACGACGTGCCAGCTGCTGCAGGCGTGCCTGGCCGGCTCGACGGGGGTGGCGGGGCAGATCGGCACCACGGGCACCTTCCTCGGCGGCAAACGGCTCGCCACGTCGGCGCTGTCCACTCCCGAGGCCCCTGAGCTCCAGCGCCACCTGGCATCGATGCTCGCCGGCGGAGCGGTCGGCACGGCCGTGGAAGTCACCTCGCACGCCCTCGATCGACACCGGGTCGACGGCACCCGCTTCCGCGTCGGGGTCTTCTTGAACCTCTCGCCCGAGCATCTCGACTACCACGGCTCGATGGAGCGGTACTTCGCCGCCAAGAGCCGACTGTTCGACCCGTCCCGCTGCGAGCAGGCGGTGATCTGCGTGGACAGCGAGTGGGGGGCGCGCTTGGCGGCGTCGTGCCGAGTGCCCGTGACGACGTTCTCCTCGCGCCGCCCGGCCGACTTCCGGATCTCGTGCACCTCCAGGGGTCTCGCCGGGATCACCGTGGTGATCGACGACGGCAGCGGTCGCGTGGAGCTGGCCGCGCCGCTCATCGGGCCGGTCAACGCCCCGAACGTCGCCGCCGCCTACCTGGTCTCCCTGGCGCTCGGGATCGAGGCGGACCAGGCGAGGGCTGCCCTCGAGCGCTGCCCGCCGCCGCCGGGGCGTTTCGAGATCGTGACCACCGACGAGCCGTACCTCGTCGTGGTCGACTACGCGCACACGCCGGACGCCCTCGAGGCCCTCGTGGACACGGCCCGGCAACTGTCGACGGCGAAGGTCCGTCTCGTCCTCGGGGCGCGCGGCGAGCGGTACGCGGCGAAGCGGCCGCAGATGGCCCGGGTGGCGAGCCAGGCGGACGACGTGGTGCTCACGACGGACAGCCCCGGTGCGGAGGATCCCAGCACCATCGTCGGCGAGATGCTGGCCGGAGTGCCCCCTGCCCGCCGTGAGCGGGTCGGCGTCGAGCTGAACCGGGAGAGGGCCATCCGACGCGGCGTCGAGGCGCTCGGCCCCGGGGACGTGCTCCTCGTCAGCGGCCGCGGGCACGAGACGCACCAGCGCTTCGGCGACTGCCTGGTCCCCTTCGACGACCGGGTGGCGGCGCGCCTGGCGCTGGCGGCTCGGCCGGAGCGGCGGGCA
>JAKAOD010000364.1 GCA_021823365.1 Actinomycetes bacterium
TCTTCGTGGTCATACCAGTGATGAGGGCGGCAGCGAGACCGCTTCCTACGCCACCTCGTCGCCCCACGCGTCCCAGCCCGGCCGCCGTCGTCGTGCGAACAGCTCGAGCTTCCGAGCCGTCGGGTACATGAGCTCGATGCGCTCCTGGACGGCAGCCGGCTTGGCGGAGTGCTCGGCCTTCGGGGCGAAGACGGTCTGGCAGACGGCCTCGCTCGCAAGCGAGAGCGGCCGGCCGCGCAGCACGGTGCTGCCGACGACGACGAGCTCGGTCAAGGGCTTGGTGATCGAAGGCCGGACGCCCTGTGCGCCGATCGGCACGCCGGCACGAGTGGTCTTCACCCACACGAAGGCGATGCCGCGGTAGGCGAGCTTCCAGACCGACAGCAGCTCGAGCGCGTCGGGCAGCTTCGCAGACGTGGTCCAGACGAAGACGACTGCACGATCCGCGAGCAGGTCATGAACCGGGAGGTCGGCGATCTCAGCGGTCGCCATGGTCGGGTAGAACTTGGCTGCCGCTCCCCACTTGTCAGGGGCTCCGTAGTAGGACCAGGGCGGGTCGGCGAGCACCACGTCGTAGGGCGGCGAGAGGTCCTCGAGCATCGACGCTCACGCTGCTCTCTGGCGCAGCGATCGTCGGAGGCGTCGCCGGTCTCGCTCGGTCGTGCCGCCCCAGATACCCCACCTCTCACCGTGCGCGAGGGCGTAGTCCAAGCACTCCTCACGGACGACACAGCCCTTGCAAAGCGCCTTTGCATCTCTCGTGGGCTTGCCTCGCGCCGGGAAGAACAGCTCCGGATCGACACCGCGGCAATTGGCCTGTTCGATCCAATCCGCCCGAAAGGCCCGAAGCTCGCCCAGAAGCGAAGCGACAGCGGCGTCTGGGTCAACGTTCATAGCGGCCCTCTTTGGAATCTCGTGTTCTCCTTGCCGTTTCCCAGCGGTCTGGAGTCGGACTCCGCGCAGCGAGGAAGCTGCTTCGAGCCAGGGCAGACCACGCGGAGGGGCTTGGGCCAATCGTGGTAGGCGGTGAGGCCGTCCTTCACCGCGACCAGCTCACCGCAGTGTGGGCACATGTCGGCCATCGACGATCTCAACTCCAGGTACAGCTGCGGCGGCATCGGCAAAGATCCCTACCTCTACGAGCCGCTTCCGTGCGGCGGCGATCTCGTCCTCGTACCCGTCGGTGTCGCCCATTCGGAGGTGGTCGAGGCCGAACTGCCGCACGCCGTCGCGTGCCCAGCGCAGTAGTCGCGCACGACCGGCGGTAGCAATGATGTCGGCGTCCTCGTAGGACGCGAGAGCGATAGCGAGAGCCATGTCATCAAGTCCGAGCCGGGTCCCGACGCGGAGGGTGATTCGGGGCACGCCGTCGCGACTCATCGTCGCCCGCGACATCACATGCACCTCGCGTGGTTCACATCTCCGGGGTTGAGCCCGCCGCAGACGGCGCAGCGCTCCGGGCGATGCTGCTCTGCGACAGGGCACGGCTCCCCGAGGTGCAGGCAGCGGTTCGCCGCCCGGCAGTCGGCGCAGTCGGCCTCTGCCCGGGACGGGGCGACGGGATCGTTGCTCACGACGCACCGCCCTCGGCCGGGCACGGACCGGCCAGCCCCGCCGAGCAGTAGC
Organism: Actinomycetes bacterium; assembly: GCA_021823365.1. Next base: position 1,627 of record JAKAOD010000364.1, read on the forward strand.
AGGCGCCATGCCGAGCGTAGAGATGGCATCCGACGTAGGGGTCGCCGTGGAGCGAGGACGTGTCGTGGAGCGGGCACCCGTCGGTGTCGAGGTTGCGCTCTCCAGTCTGTGGGTCCGCCGGGCACGTACAGGTCCCACAGATCGGACACCACGTGGCGGTGAGCCCCGTGCACCCGACGGTCGCGCCGCTCACGGCTCGGCCTCAGGGTCGGTGAGGTCGGCAGCTCTGCGGCGGTCTTCATGAGCGGGGCGTCGGTAGCGGGAACGGTGGCCAGTAAGGAAGAGAGCCCAACATTGTTCGCCGGGACGGGCGCCGCACCACGGACAAGGCTGCTCTCGTGCGATGCGTTCCTGGGTCTGTCGCCGTTCCCATGCCTCGTCGGGGATCACGGCGCAGCCTCGGGGTCCTCGTAGGCCAGCAGTGCGACCTGATGAACGCACCGGGGGGTCGGGGACGGTCACGGTCGCTCGTTCCAATACTGGTAGCGGGCGAGCACTGTCAGCGGAGGGTTACTGTCCACCTCGTAAGGGCCACCAGTCATGCAGGCCACGACCTCCCGTGCCTGAGCAATGGTTTGGCACTCAACGGCGTTGACAATCTCCCCAAGCCGGTTGCCCACCACCTTGCGGATGTAGAACGTCGTGCTCACGACGCGGCCTCGGGGTCGGTGAGGGGGGTGATGTCGTCGGCTCGCATCAGTCCAACCCGATCTCGTGCTCGGGCCGGCGAACCCACTCGAAGTCCACCTGCTGCCATGCCTCGACGATGCGCCGCTCGGTGCAGCTCATCGTCTCGCCCGCACCGGAGCAGTCGTGGCGAGGAGGGTCGCCGAAGACGAAGTCCTGCGCCAGGTTGGCGAGATCCTGCTCGATGATCTCCACGTCGCCGTGCAACGCGTGGATGACGTGCTTCGGCCGTCCTTCGCCGATCAAGAACCGCTGGCCGCAGCTCTGGCACTCGATCTCGGCCAGCACGGCGAAGCAGTCGTAGACGCCGAGCAGTCCCGGGTGGAACGGGGCGTAGCGGGGCACGCCGTTGTGGTCGAACCAGCTTGGCGCCACGTCGGTGAGCGCCCGGATGTCGCTGTACGCGGGAAGCATCGTCGAACCTCCTGTCTAAAGTCCCAGCGCGCAATCGCAGATTCCGGCATGCCCGTGGTCCAAGAACCGAGCAAGGCGGTCCGCGGCGTCAGCGGCGCTCTCCAGCGTTTCGTAACCGCTCTCGTGTCCGATCTGCCGGTCGTGGTGCTGGCAATGGGCGTGGTCCCCGTGGACCCTCACGGCGATTGTGCCGGAGCCGTCACGAAAATCTCTTGCCTCGATGCAGAACATGCTCATCCCTCCTGCCCGTGTCGTCGGCACCGTGTCGACATGCGCCTCATGAGGGCGGCGCGTCGGACGGTTCCGACCGGTGGTGATCGATCGGCCTCCACTCCCGCCCCGAGAGGTGCCCTGCCACCTCCTCGAAGCTGATCGGGGCGAAGCCGGTGCAGTCGACGCCGACGTCCATCCGGGGGACCGCAGGGTCCTCGGCCAGGGTGCCGTGACAGTGACCGTGCAAATGCCAGGCGCCCCGGTTCGCATGGTGCCAGGACAGGACCGGGAAGTGGAACAAGACGAGGCGTCTCGTACCAACCTTGATCTCCTTGTACTGCTGGTAGCTCGCGAAGCGGCCCTGCAGGCGGTCGAGCGTGTGGTCGTGGTTGCCCCGGACGACGTGGATCTGGCCGTTCAGGCGGGAGAGGACCTGCTCGGTGCGCCCCCGGTTCAGGAACGAGAGATCGCCGAGGTGGTAGATCCGGTCGTTGCGCCGCACGCGCTCGTTCCATCGCTCGACGAGCGCCTCGGTCATCGCTTCTGCGGAGGAGAACGGTCGTCCACGGCCGAGGGTGAGCAGGCGCTCGTGGCCGAAGTGCGTGTCGGCGGTGAAGAAGACGTTCTCGGCCACGACCTACCTGTGCACAAGCTCTGGAACCGGCTCCGAAAGGAGCTCGTCCATCGTGGCGAGCAGCTTGTCGGCAGCGGCGATGACTTCTGCTCGACGGGCCGCCTCTGCAGCCTTGCGCTGGCTCGGCGTCTCGGGGTGGGCTCGGCGCATGTTCAGCACCTCCTCGGGGGCCGGACCGTCCGGCCCCCTTTGTATCTATGAGGGCGGCGCCGGGACGAGCTCCGTCGTCGATCGGTCGTCGAGATCGCGAACCGGGCCCCGCTTGCACGCCGCGACCGCCTGGCGGTACGCCTTGCGAGTGAGAGCATCGGCCTCCCGGTTCTGTGTCCGTCGCACCCACTCGAAGCGCAGATCGGCGAACCGCCCGCCAAGCCGGCACGCTTCGTCCCACAG
>JAKAOD010000365.1 GCA_021823365.1 Actinomycetes bacterium
CCCGCCGCGTTCGACCCGCCGCCTACGCAGGCGACGACGACGTCAGGATCTGCGCCGCCGAGCAGCGCGCGGCACTGGGCACGCGCCTCGTCGCCGATGACGCGCTGGAACTGGCGCACAATGAACGGGTAGGGGTGCGGGCCCATCACGGACCCGAGGCAGTAGTAGGTCGTCTCGACCGTCGCGACCCAGTCGCGCAGCGCCTCGTTGACCGCGTCCTTCAACGTCCTCGACCCGGAGGCGACCGGTTGCACGTCGGCGCCGAGGAGGCGCATGCGGAAGACGTTGAGCGCCTGGCGCTCGACGTCGACCTCGCCCATGAACACCGTGCACTCGAGGCCGAGGAGCGCCGCCGCCGTCGCCGTCGCCACTCCGTGCTGGCCCGCTCCGGTCTCGGCGATGAGGCGCCGCTTGCCCATGCGCTCGGCGAGCAGGGCCTGGCCTATGACGTTGTTGATCTTGTGCGAGCCGGTGTGCGCGAGGTCCTCGCGCTTGAGCAGCACCCGGACCCCGAGGCGCTCGGAGAGCCGCCGGCACTCCGTGACCGGCGTCGGCCGGCCGGCGTAGCTGGCGAGCAGCCCCTCCCGCCGTGCCTGGAACTCCTCGTCCGCCCAGGCCGCTGCGAAAGCGGCCTCGAGCTCGACGCACGCAGGCACGAGCGACTCGGGGACGTAGCGGCCCCCGTATTCCCCGAAGCGTCCGGCCGGTCCGGGGTCGAGCATCGTCACGGCTCCACCTGCCAGTCGTAGGGACCCTCGCCAAGCGGCTCGTAGCTCCCGCGATCGGCGGCCCGCGCCGCCTGCATGAAGGCGAGCACCTTGCGGGGATCCTTGTGGCCCGGCGCGGACTCGACGCCGCTCGAGACGTCCACGCCCCAGGGGCGCACCTTGGCGATCGCCTCAGCGACGTTGTCCGGCGTGAGCCCGCCGGCGAGGACGAGCCGGCGCACGCCCGGGACGCTCTCGGCGAGTCGCCAGTCGAACACCTCGCCCGAGCCCGGCTCGGGGGCGTCGACGAGCACGGCGTGGACGGGGTAGCCGGCGGCGTCGGCGATGCGAGGATCACCGGCACGGAACGCTTTGATGACCACCGGGATCTTCTCCGCGACGCGCGTGCAGGCTTCGGGGGACTCGCTCCCGTGGAGCTGCACCGCGCGCAAGCCCACTCGCAGCGCAACCTCGACGACGCGCTCGGGCAGCGAGTCCCGGAACACCCCGACGGGGACGACCTCTGCCGGGAGTCGCCGGACGATCTCGGCAGCTCTTCCCGCCGCCACCTGCCTCGGCGAAGGAGCAAAGACGAACCCGACGGCGTCCACCCCCATCGCCGCAGCGAGCAGGGCGTCGTCCTCGGTCGTCACGCCGCAGACCTTCACCCACACCTGGGGACCCCGGAGAGCTGCTCGAGGAGCCGGAGCGGGTCCGCGGCGGTGACGAGCGCCTCGCCGACGAGGACCGCGTCGAACCCGGCCGCTGCGAGGCGCTCGACGTCCGCTGCCGAGCGCACGCCCGACTCGGCGACCTTCACCACGCCGTCGGGCACGGCGGCGCCGACGCGCTCGGCACGGCGCCCGTCGACCTCGAAGGTGCGCAGGTCGCGCTGGTTCACGCCGACGAGGCCCGCCCCTGCCTCGAGCGCCCGCGCGAGCTCTTCCTCGTCGTGCACCTCGACGAGGGCGGCGAGGCCGAGATCGCCGGCGAGCCCGAGGAAGCTCCGGAGCTCGCCGTCACCCAACGCGGCGGCGATCAGGAGGACGGCGTCGGCACCCATGGCTCGGGCGTCGATGACGTCGAGCTCGCTGACGGTGAAGTCCTTGCGAAGCACCGGCTGCTCGACGGCGGCGCGCGCCGCGACGAGGTCATCGGCGCTCCCTGCGAAGTGCCGCGCATCGGTGAGGACCGACAGGCACGACGCCCCGCCCGCGGCGTACGTCTTCGCGAGCGAGCTCGGGTCGAGGTCGGGGGCGAGGTCGCCCTTCGAGGGGGACCGCCGCTTGATCTCGGCGATCACCGCGACGGCGTGAGATGCGCGAAGTGCCTCGGCGAACAGTCGCGGAGCCGGCGCGCCGGCGACCCTGCCCAGCGCGTCGTCCCGGTCGCGCCCGTCGGCCTCGGCGCGGGCTCGGTGGTGGGCGAGGATGGCGTCGAGGTAGGTCGACACGCGGCGCAGCCTACCGGTCGCCCGCGTGCCGCCGAGGCGCCCCGCGCCCCGCCCCTTCGGACGGCAGCGCCGCGGTCGGGCGTGCCATGTCGCGTGCTCCGTGACCGGCGGGCGCCGTTGCGCGACGCTGTTGGGATGACGGCATCGACGCGGGCGGCCGGCGGCGAGTCGGCGCCGCACGGGACGGTCGTCATCGTCGAGGACGACCGCAACATCGCCGAGCTCGTCGACCTCTACCTCCGCAACGCTGGCTTCAGGGTCCTGCAGGCTGGGGACGCGCGCCGCGGCCTCGAGCTCGTCACCCAGGAGCGGCCGAGCCTGGTGCTGCTCGACATCGGCCTGCCGGGACCGCTCGACGGCCTTCAGGCCTGCAGGGAGCTTCGCAAGACGAGCGACGTCCCGGTCATCATCATCACGGCGCGTGACGACGAGGTAGACCGCGTCCTCGGGCTCGAGCTCGGCGCCGACGACTACGTGACGAAGCCCTTCTCGCCTCGCGAGCTCGTCGCTCGGGTGCGCGCCATACTCCGCCGCAGCGAAGGTCCACGCCGGCCGGCGGAGGAGCCGATGACCGTTGGCTCGGTCACCGTCGACGTGCTGCGACGGGAGGTGACGACGCCGGCGGGGACCGTGACGCTGACGGCTCGGGAGTTCGACCTCCTTACGCACTTCGCCGAGAACCCGGGCATCGTCTTCACCCGCCAGCAGCTGCTCGACGCCGTTTGGGGCACAGGCTGGTTCGGCGACGAGCGCACGGTGGACGTCCACGTCCGCCAGCTCCGCCGCAAGCTCGGCGACGCGCTGCCCCTCGCCACGGTCTGGGGCGTCGGCTACCGGTGCGACTGAGGAGGGCCGCGGCGGGAGACCCGAGGGACGCGTGAGGGCGCGCATCACCCTCGCCGTCGTCGCCATCCTCGTCGGGGCCCTCACGGTCGTCGGCGCGATCAGCCTGACGCTCGAGCGGCACGCCGCGTCCGAGCACGCGCAGAGGACGCTTCGCCGCCAGGCGGGCGCGCTTGCCTCTTCGCTCACCTCGAAGCCGCTCGCCAAGCTGTTCTCGAACCCCGACCAGCGCGACACGAAGGCGATCCTCCGGCTCATCGACGAGATCGCCGGCACGAGGAGCGGCGTGCTCGTCCTCGTCGACGGGCGCCTTCGGACCGACACGCTCACCCGCGTCCCTGCGGCGGCGATCGACGCACGCCGCCTCGCGACCGGCAGGTCGATCTCGGGCGTCGTCGCCGGCGTCGCCTTCGCCGCCGATCCGGTCCTCACCGTGCCCGGCGGGGACGCGCGGCTCACGGGCAACCGCGGCACTCTCCCCTCCACGCTCGTCGCCCTCGGTCTCGAGGCCGACGTCGGCTATTCGGCCGACAGCGCGCTGTACTACCTGCTCGCGAGCGGTATCGCGCTCCTCGCGGCGGCCGCTTTCGCGTCAGGCGTCGCGCGGCGCATCTCGCGCCGTCTCCTCGCCGCGAGCGCGGCGGCGGCGCGCATCGCCTCGGGAGATCTGGAGACGCGCGTCGGCCTCGCCCGCAACGACTACCCCGAGCTCGCTGGCCTCGGCCGATCGCTCAACACGATGGCCGCCGCGTTGGCCCGCTCGCGCAACCTCGAGCGCGAGTTCCTCCTGTCGATCTCGCACGACCTGAGGACACCGCTCACCTCGATCCGTGGCTACGCCGAGGCGATCGCCGACCGCGCGGCGCCCGAGCCCGCAGAGGCCGCCCAGGTCGTCGTCGCCGAGGCGCTCCGCCTCGAGCGGCTCATCGGCGACCTGCTCGACCTGGCGCGGCTCGACGCCC
>JAKAOD010000366.1 GCA_021823365.1 Actinomycetes bacterium
GCGGCGCGGGCGACCGGCGAGGAGAAGAGGCTGCTCGGCGCGGCCGCCGCGGCCGCCACGGGTGCCGAGGCCGTCGCAGGTGCCCTCGACACCCTGGCGTCACCGGTCGCGGACCCCTTCATCGCGGACGCCTTCAGCGCGGACGGGACGGTCGGCGGGATGCTGCGGAGCGAGCACCTCGCGAAGCTCGTCCGGCGCCACCGGTCGACGTCGGACGCGACCACGTCGGCGACCTACCCCCTCGTCGTGGATCCGGTGCTCGCACGGTACTCGACCTGGTACGAGATGTTCCCCAGGGGAGCCTCTCCCGACCCGGGGCGGTCCGGGACCCTCGCCGACGTGGAGGCGCGCCTCGACTACGTCGCGGGCCTGGGCGCGGACGTTCTGTACCTGCCGCCGGTCCACCCGATCGGCTCGACCGCCCGCAAGGGACCGGACGGCAGCACGGCGTCGGGTCCCGGCGACCCGGGCAGCCCGTGGGCGATCGGGTCGGACGAGGGGGGCCACTGCGCGATCGACCCCCGGCTCGGCACGTTCGCGGACTTCGACGGGCTGGTCACCGCCGCAGGGGAACGGGGAATCGCCGTCGCGATGGACCTCGCGTTCCAGTGCTCTCCCGACCACCCCTGGGTGCGCGAGCACCCCGAGTGGTTCCGGCATCGTCCCGACGGGTCGATCCGTCACGCAGAGAACCCGCCGAAGCGATACGAAGACATCTACCCCCTCGACTTCGAGACCGACGACTGGTGGGGGCTGTGGTGCGCGTTGCTCGACGTGGTGCGCTTCTGGATCGATCACGGGATCCGTGTGTTCCGCGTCGACAATCCGCACACGAAGCCCTTCGCCTTCTGGGAGTGGCTCCTGGCGACGGTGAAGGAGGGACATCCCGCGACGATCTTCCTCTCCGAGGCGTTCACGCGTCCGGCTGTGATGTACAGGCTGGCGAAGCTCGGGTTCACCCAGTCCTACACGTACTTCGCATGGCGGAGCACCAAGTGGGAGATCGAGGCCTACATGAGGGAGCTGGCCGAGGTGGCGCACTTCTTCCGCCCGAGCTTCTGGCCGAACACTCCCGACATCCTCACCGAGACACTTCAGAGCGGGGGCACGGCGGCGTTCGTGACCCGCCTCGTCCTGGCGGCGACGCTGTCCGCGAGCTACGGCGTGTACGGTCCACCGTTCGAGCTGCAGGAGCACGTGGCTCGCTCACCGGGCTCCGAGGAGTACGCCGGATCGGAGAAGTATGCGGTGCGCCATTGGGATTTGGAGCGTTCGGACAGCCTCGCACCGACGATGGCCCGGCTGAACGCGGCGCGAAGGGCACATCCGGCGCTCCAGCGCAACGACACGCTCCGGTTCCACGAGACCGACAACGACCAGCTCATCGCGTACTCCAAGACGTCGGGTGACGATGCCGTGCTCGTGGTGGCCAACCTCGACGCGAAGCACCGGCAGTCCGGCTGGGTGCACCTGGGAGAGCTCGCGCGAGCTTCCGGCGAGCCGATCGAGGTTCTCGACCTCCTCACGGACGCCCGCTACCGGTGGCAGGGGTCACACAGCTTCGTCATCCTCGACCCGGCCACCATGCCCGCGCACGTGCTCTGGGTCGCGCCGAGAGGGCCGGGAACAGAGCTGGCGACGGTGCCGACAGGGCCGACGGGAGCGCCGTGACCCTCGCCGAGGAACGCTCGATGCAGATGGCGCGCAGCGCCCCGCTGGGCGCAACGGCGCACTGGTACCAGGACGCGGTCATCTACGAGCTCCACGTCCGGGCCTTCCGCGACAGCAACGGGGACGGCGTCGGCGACTTCCGAGGGCTCGTCCAGAAGCTCGATTACCTGGAAGAGCTCGGCGTCACGGCCCTGTGGCTCCTTCCGTTCTACCCGTCTCCGCTGCGCGACGACGGCTACGACATCGCCGACTACCGCGACGTCCATCCGTCCTACGGAACCCTGCGAGACTTCAGGTCCTTCCTCCGAGAAGCCCATCGCCGCGGTCTTCGTGTCATCACCGAGCTCGTCCTCGCCCACACCTCGGACATGCACCCGTGGTTCCAGCGCGCGCGCCGGTCGCGTGCAGGAAGCTCGTACCGGGACTTCTACGTCTGGAGCGAGACGCCGGACCGGTTCAAGGACGCCCGTGTCATCTTCCAGGACTTCGAGACCTCGAACTGGGCCTTCGATCCGGTCGCGGGAGCGTACTTCTGGCACCGGTTCTACTCGCATCAGCCCAGCTTGAACTACGACAACCCTGCGGTGCGCCAGGCGATGTTCGACATCGTCGACTACTGGCTCGATATGGGCGTGGACGGCCTCAGGCTCGACGCCGTGCCGTACCTGTACGCACGAGAGGGCACTTCCTGCGAGAACCTCCCCGAGACCTTCGAGTACCTGCGACGGCTCAGGGCGCACATCGACGAGCGGTACTCGAACCGGATGCTCCTCGCAGAGGCCAACCAGTGGCCCGAGGACGCGGTGGCCTACATGGGCAAGGGCGACGTGTGCCAGATGGCCTTCCACTTCCCGCTCATGCCGCGGATGTTCATGGCCGCTCGCCAGGAGGACCGGTTCCCGATCGTCGACATCCTGGCCGAGACGCCTCCGGCGCCGCCGGACTGCCAGTGGGCGCTCTTCCTGCGCAATCATGACGAGCTGACCCTCGAGATGGTCACCGACGAAGAGCGCGACTACATGTACCGATCGTTCGCCCAGGACCCCAGGGCCAGGGTGAACGTCGGCATCCGGCGCCGGCTCGCTCCACTGCTGGGGAACGACCGTGCGCTCATCGAGATGATGAACGGTCTCCTGTTCTCGCTCCCCGGCACGCCGATCGTGTACTACGGCGACGAGATCGGGATGGGAGACAACATCTACCTCGGCGACCGCGACGCCGTACGGACGCCGATGCAGTGGAACGCCGACCGGAACGCGGGGTTCTCCAGGGCGAACCCCCAGCAGCTCTACCTGCCGGTGGTGATCGACCCGGTGTTCCACGCATCAGCGGTGAACGTGGAAGCCGCCGAGGCGAACCCGAACTCGCTCCTGTGGTGGACGCGGCGGATGATCCACCTGAGGCAGCGCTACAAGGCCTTCAGCCGGGGCACGCTCGAGCACCTGAGGCCGGACAACCGCAAGGTGCTCGCCTTCCTCCGCCGCTACGACGACGAGCTGCTTCTCGTCGTTGTCAACCTCTCGCGTTTCGTCCAGTGCGCGGAGCTCGACCTTTCGGAGCTCTGCGGCGCGGTGCCGGTGGAGCTCTTCGGCAACATGCGGTTCCCGCCGGTGGGGGAGCTGCCGTACTTCCTCACGCTCGGCCCTCACGGCTTCTACTGGTTCTCGCTCGAGCGCGATCCCGGCTCAGGGCGCGGCCCCGAGGCGCAACTCGCCGTGCGCCGGCGGTGGGACGAGCTGCTGTCCGATCCGCGGGCGCTCGAGTCGGTATTGGTCCGCCACATCGCGGGCCGCCGCTGGTTCGTCTCGAAGACCCGCACCGTCACGTCGGCGACCGTGCTCGATTCGTTGCCGGTCGGGGAGCGCGCGGCGCCGGTGGCCTACCTCGTCATCGCGAGGGTCGAGCTCGCCCAGGGACCGCCCGAGCAGTACCTGCTCGCGCTCGGCTACGCAAGCGGTGACAAGGCGCAGGGCGTGCGACGCTGGCATCCCGAGGCGATCATCGCAGAGCTGCGGGTAGGGGACGAAGAGGGGGTCCTCTACGACGCGGTGTGGGAGCCGGAGCTGTCGAGGTCGGTGCTGGACATGATCGGCCGCCGGCGCGCCGTGCTGTCGCGCGACGGGCGGGTGTGGGGGGCGCCTGCGCCTGCGTACCGTGAGATCCGATACCACGTGCCCGACGACGTCCAGCCGTCGCCGATGTCGGTCGAACAGTCCAACAGCTCCGTCGCCATCGCGGATCGGGCGATATTGAAGTACATCCGCCGTCTGGAAGAGGGTGTCAACCCAGGCGT
>JAKAOD010000367.1 GCA_021823365.1 Actinomycetes bacterium
TTCTGCTCAGGGGTGTAGCGCCGTGACGAGGGGTGCTTCGGCGAGGTCTCGGTGGGCATGGCTCCATCCTTCCTTCCAAGGTATGGAGCCTCCAAGAAACCCAGGGCGGTTCAAAGATGTGGCGACCAAGACCGGCGACCGGACACGCTAGCGTGTATGCGGAACATCTACGCACGTCGAGTCCTGGCCCCTTCGTGCCACGCCGCAGGCTCGTTCGCTCATTGAGCACCGCTTCCATGCAGGCGTGCGCGTTTACAACGCCTGTCTGGCTGAGGCGCTCCGGCGCTCCAATGCGACCAAGTCCGACCCGGCCTACGCACTTGCGAAGGCGTTGCCTCGTGCCAAGCCGGGAACCCCGCAGTCCGCTGCCCGGCGATCGGCCTTTGCTGCCATCGAAGACCGGCACGGCTTTGGACGCTACGCGCTCCAGTCCTACGCCTCGTCGCTCCGCCAGTCCTGGGTACGCGAGGCGAACCTGTCCCAGGAGGCCCAGCGCCTTGGTCGTCGGGCTTTCGATGCCGTGCGTCGCTACCATCTCGGAAGCGGCGGACGTCCGCGCTTTCGCTCCGCCAGCCGCTCCCTGCACTCGCTCGAGTGCGCGGACCTAAACGGCTCCATGCGCCCCGTCTTCGGCGAGAGTGGGCTGCTCACTGGACTCCGTTGGGGCAAGGACCTCGTCCTCGCCACCGCACAGCCGAAGGATGCGAAGCAACAGGCCGAGCTCGAGCGCATCTCCGAGCTCGCGAAGGACCACCTGCTCTACTGCCGCATCGTGCGGACCGTCATTGCCTCGCGTATCACCTACCGGGCCCAGCTCGTCCTCGACGGCGATCCGCCCAAGCGACATCGGACCGGGAATGAGATCGTCTCGCTCGACCTCGGCCCGCAGGTTGTCGATGTCGTCCATGAGTCCGGTGCGTTTACCGCCACCCTTGCGGAGGGAATCGACGAGCACGGCCGTGAGCTGCGACTCCTGCTGCGAAAGCTCGACCGCCAACACCGCGCGGGCTCGCCTGAGTGCTTCGACGAGAAAGGGCGTCACCGCCCGGGGCGATGTGCCTGGAGGCGGCACCGCTCGAAGAACGCAGAGCGTACGATCTCGAAGATCGCCGACTGCTTCCGGCGAACTGCTGAGCATCGAAAGAGCCTGCACGGAAGACTCTGGAACGAGATCCTTGCCATCGGTGTCAACCTCCGCTTCGAGAAGCTGAACTACGTCGCATGGCAGAAGAACTTCCCGCGCTCGGTTCAGAGGAGGGCACCAGGGGGTTTCATCGAGATCGGGCGCCGCAAGGCTGAAAGCGCCGGCGGCACGGTCTACGAGTTCAGCCCCTACACGACGGCCCTCTCTTCGACCTGTATCTGCGGGAGGAGGCAGAAGAAGCCACTCTCACAGCGCTGGCATCGCTGCTCGTGCGGTACCAGCGCACCGCGAGACCGCTTCTCCGCCTTCCTCGGCCTCTACGTCCACGAAGTTGTGGACCAAGCGACCGGGGAGATCACCGACACCCTCTGCGTGGATGAAGCCGCCTTGGCTTACTCCGGCCGGCACGACATCGCCGGTGTCCCGACGCAATCAACGAGGGCTAAGCATCGAGTTCGGAGGCCGTGCGAACGGTCTGCGGAGCGGAGGAGGGCACGGCTTCGTCGCCGGCGTTCTTCCGACAGAGATGCTCGGGCGAACCTGGTACATCCCGCGCCTACGGCCAAGCTGCTGTCCGCAGCATGAGCAACAGCCGGGTGAGACCAGGAATCCCCGTCCGTGAGGGCGGGGAGGATGTCAATTGTTCGTCATGCGACGTCGGGACGAGGCAGCCGGCCGCCCTCAATCACACCAGGAGGTGCAGCGATGGAACCTGTGGCGAAGTCGATCAATGAACAGCTCGCGGAGCTGCCAATCGTGCGTGAGCACACCCACGATGTGAGGGGTCTCGTCCTGTACTTCCCCCGCACCGGGCTCGTGATGGTGCCCTACGTGATGGTGCGGGGAGGCTGGAACTGCGTGGTCGTCGTCGGCAACGAGACTCATCCCCGGGGTGGCTACGACCTGTTCGTCTCCGACGAGGAGATCAGGCGGGCGCCAGAGCACGGGGTAGCTTGATCGTGCAGGTCATCACGTTGTCCCACGGCACGTCGCCGGGCGATCCGCCCGTCAGCTGGACGTTGAGCCAGGATCGCCGGCGTCTCACGACCACCAAGGTCGTCCACGGGATCACGGTAACCGGCACGCTCGGGTGGATGTTCGACCCGAGCGACGAGTTCATCGCCTCGATGATCGAGCGATTCCGGCAGATACCCGTCTCGGACGGCGACGTCGTTGGCCAGAAGATCAAGCTGCGGCGGTTCGGGCCCATCGGTATCGAGTGGGAGACGGGCCCACCCACCTGGCGGCTGCCGAGGCTGAAGGTGGACGGCGGGCGGCGATGGTACTTGCGCGTCGGCTGGCTTCGGCTCGCCGTCGGCATCTGGAGGTACCGGGGGGGCGTCCGGTGCGACGCGGGCATTGATGCGCCGCCGCCCTCAGCTCTCTTGTCGGCACGGTGCTGGCGAGACGGGGTGAAGGAGACCGGGGATGGAATGTCGCAAGTGTGGGCACCCGATCTTTCGGCGTTCTGACGGCACGTGGGACCTTACGTATGTTGAGTGGCGTCCCACGGAGTGGTGTATCGAGCGTGACGCTGACGGGAACACGATCGGGTTCGACACGGCAGGGCACGCTCCGGACATCCCGTCAACCGCCCAGCTCGAGAGGTGAGACAGATGGGCACGATCGTCAGCACCGATCGGCACGGCAACGTCACGATCACCTGGGACGACCCACATGACGCCATGGAAGCAGGTTTCGTCCTTCGGAGCGCTGGGCTCCAACCGAGTGGGAGCATTTTCGATCGCGGTTTCTACGGAGATGGGAACGCGCTGATCGAAGCGGCCGATTCAGTGCTCGCTGGCCAGGCCGATGAGCGCTGACCTCGTCCCCGCCGGTCCCGATCCGCTCGAGCGCGCCAGGGCCATCGCCCAGGCCTCGCTCGAGCTGGCCGAGCTCGAGGTCCAAGCCCGCGAGCTGACCGAGGAAGAAGAGGCCCTCGACGCCGAGCACGGCACGGCGCTCGTTGCCCAGAGCACCTCCTCGCTCGCCGAGGTCGAGACCCGCCTCCAGCAGACCCGTAGCGTGGCGCTTCGGACTCGGATGGCGCTGGACACCAAGCGCAAGGAGATGCAGGCGCTCTTCGACGCCCAGATGGCCGAGGCCCTCGCCGCCCGCCGCCCGCTCGAGGAGAAGCTGAAGCGGCTCGAGGAGGGGCTGTGGACCCTCAGCCTCTACGCTGGCGACGAGGAGCGGATCGTGCAGCTCCAAGGCGGCGAGCCCGCTCCGGCCGACACGCCGATCACCGTCCGCCAGCTCGTGCTCGCGATGGACGAGGAGTGCGCCGTCGCTGCCGAGGACGGTGGCATCGACGCCCGCTCGATCCAGGAGTTCGACGCCTGGCTGCTCAAGGATCCGTCCCACCGCGACCAGGTCTTCCCTGAGCAGAAGGGCGTCGTCGCGCTCGTGCCTCGCTGGAGCGAGAAGGACTACGGCGACCCGTGGGCGAACACCGCCATGGAGGAGGCGAACAAGCAGACCTACCTGCTCATCCGCAATGGCGAGTGCTGCTACCGCTACGTGACGGATTTCACCGCCGGGCCCCGCCTCGTGCCCACGGCCTCGGAGTTCGCCGACTGCTTCCTCCGCCGGGAACACAACTGGGACACCGGCGAGGACGAGCGGGTCGAACTGCTGCCGGGAACGCCGGAGTGGACGAAGGCCGAGGAGCAGGCCGACGCCATCCGTCGGCACTACATGCGCGTCGGGCTCATCCTCCAGGGCCTTCACGACCGGACCCCGGTCTTCCGCCCGATCGCCCAACCCGTGAGCTTCCTCGGCATCGAGGACTACGACGCCGGGCGCGTCGTGGTCGTGACG
>JAKAOD010000368.1 GCA_021823365.1 Actinomycetes bacterium
TCGCCCGCTCCTGGGCGCAGGTCATCTGGCGCTGCTGGCAGGACCGCGCCCCCTACGACCCGGCGCTTCACGGTGCCCATCTGGCGCTCGTCAGCGCCGGGGGTTGACATAGGGCTACTCATCGGGGGGACGGTACACGGGGGGCGCGCGCTCGGCGGCGCGTTATCGTCGGCGCCGTGCTGCGGGCCTACGCTTCCGGGCGCTTGTTCGGCGAGGCGTACGGCGAGGGGGCGCCCTGGGTGCTCGCCCTGCACGGCTGGGCCCGGACGCATGCCGACTTCGCCGGCGTCCTCGGCTCCCGCGACGGCGCGCCGGCGCTCGACGCCGTCGCTCTCGACCTGCCGGGATTCGGCGCGACGCCGCCCCCGCCGGAGGCATGGGGGTCGGGCGAGTACGCCGACCTCGTGGTCGAGGTGCTCGACGCGATGGGCGAGAAGGTCGTCGTCCTCGGGCACTCCTTCGGCGGGCGGGTGGCGGTGGAGCTGGCCGCGCGCCACGGCGCGCGCGTCGCCGGGCTCGTCCTCACCGGCGTCCCGCTCTTCCGGCCCGATGGAGCGCGCAGCAGGATCGCGCCCTCCTACCGGGTGCTCCGGCGCATGGCACGCCTCGGACTTGTCGGCGAGGCACGACTCGAGCAAGCCCGACAGCGCCACGGCTCGCGCGACTACCGGGAGGCCACGGGCGTGATGCGCTCGGTGCTCGTCCGGCTGCTTTCCGAGCGCTACGAGGAGGCGCTCGGCCGGATCACCTGCCCGGTCGGGCTCGTCTGGGGCGAGCTCGACCGCGTCGCCCCCGTCGAAGTCGGCCGCCGCGGCGCCGCCCTCCTTGGCGCCGCCGCGCCGATCGTCGCTCCAGGGGTCGGCCACCTCCTGCCGACGGAGGCGCCGGGCCGGCTCAGGGAGGCGCTGCTCGCGACTCGCTCGCAGGTAGGAGCGTGACCGCTGCGCTCGACGCGACGACCCTCGCGGCGTGCTCTCTCGCCGCGGTCCCTGCGGGGCTGCGGTGGCTGCGTGTCGCCCAGCGCGAGCACTACCTCCCGGGCGCGACGAGCCGGTTCGCCCTGCGGTGGTGGGGCGTCTCGGCGCTCGCCGCGACGATGGGGGCGGGGGGGGTCGCCGCGGCGGTGGCCACAGTGTGGGTGGCGCCGGTCGCCCTGGTGACGGCGGCGGCGGCGGCGGCAGGACCTCCGGGCCTCGGGGTGCGCGGCCGCACGTCGCGGCTGGCGTTCACGCGGCGGCTCGTGACCGTCGCAGGCGCGGCCGCCGTCCTGTGCGGGGTCGTGGCGGGAGCGTCCGCGGCGGCGGGCGGCCTCGCCGGCGCGGTCGCCGGGACGGCGCTCGCCGTCGCCATGCTGCCGGCCCTCGTCGACGGCGCCCTTTGCGCCCTCCACCCGCTCGAGGAACGTCTCGCGCGCCGCTACGTCGACTCGGCGGCGGACCGGCTGCAGCAGGTCGCGCCGGCGGTCGTCGCGGTGACCGGCTCGTACGGCAAGACGTCGACGAAGCAGTACGTGGCCCACCTGCTCTCCGGTCGACTCTCGGTCGTGGCGAGCCCGAAGAGCTTCAACAACCGCGCCGGCCTGGCGCGGACGGTGAACGAGCTCCTCTCACCGGGGACCGAGGTGCTCGTCGCCGAGATGGGCGCCTACGGACCGGGCGAGATCGCCGCCCTCTGCCGATGGCTCCCGCCGCGGATCGCCGTGATCACGGCGATCGGCCCCGTGCACCTCGAGCGGTTCAAGAGCCTCGAGCGGACGCTCGAGGCGAAGGCCGAGATCACCGAGCGGGCCGAGCTCAGTGTGCTGAACGTCGACGACGCCCGCCTTGCTGCCCTGGCGGTACGCCTCTCTGCCGCCGGCCGCGCCGTGACGCGCTGCTCCGCCGAGGACCCCGGCGCCGACGTCGCGGTGATCGCGGACGGCGGGGCCCTGACGTTGCTGCGAGCCGGGACGGAGCAGGGCACGGTGAAGCTCGAGGGCGGGGCGCCGCCGGCGCCGTCGAACCTCGCCTGTGCAGCCGCCGTCGCCATGGCGCTCGGCTGCCCGCCTGCAGAGGTGCTGGAGCGGATGCGGACGTTGCCCACGCCGACGGCCAGGCTCGAGGCGACCCGCGCCCCGGGCGGCGCCGTGGTGCTGGACGACACGTTCAACTCCAATCCGGCGGGGGCGCGCCTCGCCCTCGCCGCCCTGGCCGCGGCGGCGCCCGGCGGCCGGCGGATCGTCGTGACCCCGGGGATGGTCGAGCTCGGGAACCGCCAGGCGGAGGAGAACTCGGCGTTCGCGCTGGCGGCCGCCGAGGTCGCCAGCGACGTCGTCGTCGTCGGCCGGACCAACAGGGCTGCGCTCCGCAAAGGCGTTGCCGCCGCGCGGACCGGTGGCGCCGAGGTCGCGCTCCGCGAGGTCGAGACGCGCGAGCGGGCGGTCGAATGGGTGCGTGGGGCAGTCGGTCCCGGCGACGCCGTCCTGTACGAGAACGACCTTCCGGACCACTACCCCTGACGGCCTACCATGAGCGGACCGTGAGCCAGACGCCGCCACGCATCCCCGCCCGGGTCGCCGTGCTGTTCGGCGGGCCGTCGCCGGAGCACGACGTCTCGGTCCTCACGGGCCTCCAGGCGGTCCGCGGGCTCGCCGGGGTCGAGGGCGTGCGTGAGATCCTCCCGCTCTACTGGTCGAAGACGGGCGACTGGTTCTCGGTCGGCGGCGACCTCGAGGCGACGGCGTTCCTCGACGGCCAGCCCGAGGGGGCACGCCGAGCCGAGCTCGTGCTCGGCAGGGAGGGTGGATTCGTCGTCCGCCGCGGCGGGCTGCGGGCGCGCGGCGAGCGCCTCGGGATCGACGTCGCGCTCGTCTGCTGCCACGGAGGTCCGGGGGAGGATGGCGCCCTCCAGGGCGCCATGGACCTCGCCGGCATCGCCTACACCGGTCCGGACGCCGCCGGCGCGGCGATCGGGATGGACAAGCTGAGCTTCGGCGCCCTCGTGCGGGCGGCAGGTCTGCCCGCCCTCGAGCGCGTGCTGCTCCTCGCAGAGCCTTCTGAGCTGGGCTTCGACGGGCCCTATATCCTCAAGCCCCGCTTCGGCGGCTCGTCGATCGGCATCGACGTCGTCGCCGACCTCGACACCGCCCGGGCGCGACTCGCCGCCAACGTCCATCTGCGCCGGGGCGCCGTCGTCGAGCCGTACCGGCCGGAGCTGTTCGACCTCCAGGTCGCCGTGCGCACATGGCCGGCGCTCGAGCTCTCGGCGATCGAGCGTCCGCTCCGGGCGGCCGAAGCGGGCCGGAGCGGCGACGGGGCCCGCGGCGAGATTCTCGACTATCGCGACAAGTATGTGGGATCCGAGGGCATGGCGAGCGCGCCCCGCGAGCTCCCGGCATCCCTCCCCGCGGAGCTCGCGGCACGGCTGCGGTCCGCGGCGGAGGGGGTCGCCCGGCTCGTCGGCGCGCGAGGGGTGCTGCGCGTCGACTTCCTGAGCGACGGCGAGTCGCTCTACGTCAACGAGGTCAACACGATCCCGGGGTCGCTGAGCCGCCATCTCTTCGTCGACCCGTCGCTGCCGTTCCCGGTGCTGCTCTCGGGACTGCTCGCCGAGTCCCTGGAGCGACCGGCCGCACGGCTGTCTTCGGCGGGGGCCGACGGGTCCGTGCTGCGAAGCGCCGGGAGCATCGCGGCCAAGCTCGCCTGAGCTGTGCCACTGCCGGAGCGGATCCTGCACGACGACGAGGACGTGCTGATCGACACGCGCCCGAGCTGGACCGCCCTTGCCGGGCCCGGGGCGCTGGGCCTGCTCGTCCTCGCCGGCTGCCTCACCGGCGTCGTCGGCTGGCAGGGGGCCCCGGCATGGTTCGGGTGGGTGCTCCTCGTCGCGTTCGTCCTCGCGGCGGCGCGTTTCGGGACGCGCCTGCTCGCGTGGCGATCGACCTCCCTTGCCGTCACCACGAGCCGCGT
>JAKAOD010000369.1 GCA_021823365.1 Actinomycetes bacterium
GCGGCGACGCCAACGGCGAGGATCCCGAACCGTCCCCGAGCTTCAGCAACGCCAAGGCGTTCTCCTTCAAGATGAGCGGACGGACCTCGTCGCGGATCGCGGTCTTCTCGAAGTCTGCGAGCCAGCGGTCGGGCGTGAGAACGGGGAAGTCCGATCCGAACAGCATCTTGTGACGGAGCAGGGTGTTCGCATACTGGATGAGAATCGGTGGGAAGTATTTCGGCGACCAGCCGGAAAGATCGATGTAGACCGACGGCTTGTGCAGGCACACCGACAGCGCCTCATCCTGCCAAGGGAACGACGGGTGGGCGAGGATGATCGCAAGGTCCGGGAAGTCCACCGCGACGTCGTCGACGAACATCGGATTCGAGTACTTGAGCCGGACGCCGCCGCCGCCACGCACCCCGGCGCCGACACCGGTGTGACCCGTGTGGAACAGCACCGGCACCTGCAGCTCCTCGATCGCGGCATACAGCGCGTACAGCGAGCGCTCGTTGGGATAGAACGCCTGGGTGTTCGGATGGAACTTGAACCCTCGCGCCCCGTGCTCGGTGACGAGACGCTTGGCGGCCTTCACCGCGGCCAGGCCCGCGTGAGGGTCGACGCTGGCAAAGGGGATGACCACGTCGGAGTGCTCCCTGGCAAGCGCCGCGATCTCCTCGTTCGTCACCGCCGGCGGCTCGCCCGTGGCGCTGGTCGAGTCGACCGTGAAGACCACGCAGGCCATCTTGCGCTCGCGGTAGTACGCCGCCATCTGGGGAACCGTGGCCGCGACCACGTCGGTTCGGAAGTAGCGCGCCATCGCCTCGGCACCTTCCGATCCGTGCTCCACGCGGTCGCCTTCGGAGCCGACCGGGACGTCCACCGACGCCCACACGTGGGTGTGCACGTCCAACGCCACGATCTCGTCCACGTTGATCACGTCGCCACCTCTCGAGCGGGCGCGACCCTCCCCGACGTGGTCGCGATGGGTGGCCGTATCGTACACCTCGTCCATCCGCCAGCTCTCGGCGTCGCGAGGGCGCGCGGGCAACCCGTAGGAGGGACGCGACGGACTGTGGCCGGTCGCGCGGGCTCGGGTACTGTCTGCGGCCGTGGCGCGCGAGGGTCGGGGGCTTCCGCGCGCCTGGCGAAGATTTCGAGGTGACCGGCTGAGCACGGTGGTGCATGATCGAGGGGGCGGCTGAAACGCCCGAGAACGAGCGACAACCGACGGACACTCCAAGAAGGCAGGAATCGATGAGCGCAAAGAACCTTCAGGAACTGCTGGACCAGTCTGGGAACACGGTCGAGCTCCTGCGCAATTCCCAGCTCGGGGCGTACATCTACCCGGTGGTGCCCGCCGAGTTCACCAACTGGCGCCGCGAGCAGATCGCCTGGCGGGAGACGGCGGTGCTGTTCGACCAGTCTCACCACATGGTGAACCTGTTCATCAAGGGCTCGGACGCGATCAAGCTGATCTCGGACACCGGCATCAACAGCGTCGCCAGCTTCCCTGTCGACCGGGCCAAGCAGTTCGTGCCCACGACCCCTGCCGGCAACGTGATCGGCGACGGGATCCTCTTCCACGAAGGCGAGGACGACTACGTCTTCGTGGGCCGGGCACCGGTCGCGAACTGGCTGCTCTTCCAGGCCGAGCGGGGGGGATACAAGAGCCTCGAGGTGGAGAAGGACGACCGGTCGCCGTCCCGCCCCTACGGCAAGGCCGTGACCCGCAAGTACTGGCGGTTCCAGATCCAGGGGCCGCGCGCCTGGCAGATCATCGAGAAGCTCAATGGAGGCACCGTCGACCAGGTCAAGTTCTTCCACATGGGCTACATGGACATCGCCGGAGACCGGGTTCGGACCCTTCGTCACGGCATGTCGGGCGCCCCGGGCCTCGAGATCTGGGGGCCGTACGGGACCTACGAGAAGATCCGCGACGCCATCCTCTCGGCGGGACAGGAGTTCGGCATCGAGCCGTGCGGCTCGCGGGCCTACTCCTCGAACACGCTGGAGTCGGGCTGGATCCCCTCGCCGCTCCCGGCCATCTACACGGGCGAGGAGCTCCGCAGCTATCGGGAATGGTGCCCCGTCGACGGCTACGAGGCGACGAACGCTCTGGCCGGCAGCTTCGTGTCGGACGACATCGAGGACTACTACCTGAACCCCTGGGAGCTCGGCTACGGCGCCTTCGTAAAGCTCGACCACGACTTCATCGGGAAAGACGCCCTCCAGGCGATCGACGGCAGCACCCAGCGCAAGAAGGTGACCTTGGCCTGGAACGCCGAGGACGTGGCCGACATCCTGGCCTCGCTGCTCGACACGGAGGGACCGGGCTACCAGTTCTTCGACTTGCCGAACGCCAACTACGGCTCGTCCAACTACGACGCCGTCATCGACGCGGACGGCTCGGTCGTCGGCCTCTCGCTCTTCACCGGCTACAGCTCGAACGAGCGGCGGGCGCTGTCGCTCGCGACCGTGGACCACGACATCGAGCTCGGCACGGAGCTCAAGGTCGTCTGGGGCGAGCCCGGCGGCGGATCCCGCAAGACCACGGTCCAGCCTCACAAGCAGAAGGAGGTGAGGGCCGTGGTCAGCCCGGTCCCGTTCTCCGAGGTCGTGCGGCGCGAGTACCCGGGCGGCTGGCGGCGCCAGGGCATTGCGGCCGAGAGCGCATGACGGTCACCCGTCGTCGGGACCTGGCGCATCGTCGGCGGTCGAGCCCACGCGCGTCGCGACTGACGCCCCCCAGTCGGTCCCTGCATGGGTCGCCCACGCTCGAGCTCGCGCGCGCCGCACGTGAGATCTGACCGGCGCTGATGGGACCGCGCGAAGACGTCGAAGCGAGGATCGCGGCGCTGGCGCGCACCGGGGACATCGAGGTGATCCCCATGAAGAGCGTGCAGGAGCAGCTGGCGTTGATCCCGAAGGAGACCACGGTCGCCGTCACCTGCTCGGCCAAGTTCGGGATCCAGCGGACGCTCGACTACGCCGAGTCGCTCACGCAGGCCGGTCACCGGGTCCGTCCCCACCTCGCCGCACGCCAGGTGCCGGACAAGGCGTATCTTGCCGAGGTCGTCGAGAAGCTCCAGCGCATCGGCGTGAAGGACCTGTACGTGATCGGGGGTGACGCCGAGGAGCCCGAGGGGAGCTACACGTCTGCCGCGGAGCTCATCGAGGACCTCTCGACGATGGACCACGGGTTCACCCTCAGCGTCGGCTGCTACCCCGAGGGCCACCCGAAGATCTCCGACGAGGCGCTGTTCGAGGCGCTGCAGCAGAAGCAGCCGTACGCGAGCTTCATGGTCAACCAACTCTGCTTCGACCCGAAGGTGCTCGTCTCCTGGCTCTCGTCGATGCGGGAAGCGGGGATCACGCTGCCGCTGCGCATGGGGCTCGCACCCCCGATCAGCCCGGCGAAGCTCCTCGATCTCTCGCTGAGGATCGGCGTGGGGACCTCGGTGCGGTACCTGTCCAAGCAGCACGGCGTCGTCGGAAGCCTCCTGCGGGGCAAGTTCTACAAGCCCGAGAAGCTCCTCGGTCAGCTCGGTGAGGCGCTCGTCTCTCCTGGGATGCACATCGACGGGCTCCACATCTTCTCCTTCAACCAGGTCCAGGCGACCGTCGAATGGCAGCGGAGGGTCGGCGGATCGCGCTGAGCCGGGACGCAGAGAAGCACCGCGAGCGCCGGCTGAGGCGGCGCCTCAGCCGGCGGCGCCTCAGCGAACGAAGCCGCCGGCCGGTCTGGAGAAGGCGCTGATCGGGGGCCCGACGAGCGTCCCGCCGTCGACCGGGATGATCGCACCCGTGAGGAACGTGGACGCACGCGGGGCCGCGAGCAGGAGGACCAGCCCCTGCAGCTCCGAGGGGTCGGCCATCCGTCCGAGCGGCACGGTGCTCGCCCAGTACTCCTCGACGTCCGGGTCGCGGCCGCTCGGTCCCCCGATCCTCGTGTGGAACG
>JAKAOD010000370.1 GCA_021823365.1 Actinomycetes bacterium
CACGCTGCGCCGACAGGGACGAGCCACCACGTGGTCGACGCGGCCAGCGCGAGACCCGCCGCGCCAGCGACCCCGAAGCACGCGAGCGCCGCTCGCCGGACCGACTCGGGGGTCGCCGAGCCCGACGCGACGAGGCGCAGCGGCCCGACACGTCCTCGGTCCGTGCCGCGGACCCCGTCGGAGTAGTCGTTCGCGTAGTTCGTGCCGACCTGCAGCGCGAGCGCGACGACGAGCGCCAACGCCGCGCGCCACCAGATGACCTCCTCCGGGCCGGCGACCAGCCGGCCGCCGCCGGGTGCGCCGCTCCGCAGCCACCACCCCACAGCGGTTCCCACGACGACCGGCACGGCCGCCGCCGGGAGCGTCCGGGGCCGCGCGCCGGCCACCCAGCGCGACAGCGGCCCCGGGACCGCCGCGGGCGCCGTGCTCACGAGCGGCTCAGCCCTTCGTCAGGGACGGCGGGGAAATCTCGAGAAGTCGGGCGCTCGTCGCCCGACGTACGCGTCGCGCCCCTCCTGCCCCTCCTCGGTCATGTAGAACAGCATGGTCGCGTCCCCCGCGAGCTGTTGGACGCCCGCGAGGCCGTCGTCTGCAGCGTTCATGCCGGCCTTCAGCATGCGCAACGCGATCGGGCTCAGCGCGAGCATCCGACGGCACCACGCCGCGGTCTCGGACTCGAGCTCCGCGAGCGGGACGACCGCGTTCACGAGACCCCAGTCGAGCGCCTCCTTCGCGCCGTACTGGCGGCAGAGGAACCAGACCTCCTTCGCCCGCTTCAGCCCGATCGTGCGAGCGAGCAGGCCCGCGCCGTAGCCGCCGTCGAAGCTCCCGACCTTCGGCCCCGTCTGGCCGAAGCGCGCGTTGTCGGCCGCGACCGTGAGGTCGCACACCAGGTGGAGGACGTGCCCGCCCCCGATCGCGTACCCGGCGACGCTCGCGAGGACAGGCTTCGGGAGCCGCCGGATCTGGACCTGGAGGTCGAGCACGTTCAGTCGGCCCACGCCGCGACGCGCGAGCTCGTCGTCACCGACGTAGCCGTCGTCGCCGCGGATCCGCTGGTCGCCGCCCGAGCAGAACGCGTCGGGCCCCTCGCCTCGCAGCACCACGACGCCGACCTCGGGGTCGTCGCGAGCCAGCTCGAAGGCCTTCGACAGCTCCGACACGGTCTGCGGCCGGAAGGCGTTGCGCACCTCGGGGCGGCAGATCGTGATCCGCGCGATCCCTTCCGCCGTCTCGTAGCGGATGTCCCGCCATTCGCCGGCCGCTTCGAACTCCGGGAGCGGGAGCGCGCGCAGCCCGTCGAGCGGGTCGATGGGCCTGCCGGAGACGACCGTGTCCACCGCGTCCATGGCCCTCTAACCTACCGGCAGGTGCCGGAGCTCGTCGCAATCGATCTCCCCGGTGGACCCGGGTTTCTGGACGCGTTGCGAGCGGCCTGGGACGCCGGCGATGCCGTCGCGCCGCTCGATGGGCGGCTTCCACGTGCCGCCGCACGCGCGCTCCTCCGCGCGCTCGCGCCAACGAAGGTGGTCGCGCCCGACGGCGACGTCGTCACCCTCGAGGGCGGCATCCCGGTCGAAGAGGGGGACGCCGTCGTGGTCGCGACCAGCGGGTCGACCGGCATGCCGCGCGGGGTCGTGCTCACGCACGGCGCGATCGACGCGAGCGCGCGGGCGACGAGCGCACGCCTGGACGTCGACCCCGCCAGGCACCGCTGGCTCGCGTGCCTCCCGCTCTCCCACATCGGCGGTCTGTCGGTGCTGACGCGCTCGCTCGTCACCGGGACCCCGTGCACCGTGCTCCCGGGCTTCGACGCCGACGTGGTCGAGTCCATCGCCCGGGCCGGCGACGTCACGCACACGTCGCTCGTCGCCACGGCGCTCGACCGGGTCGACCCTGCGCTCTTCGCGTGCATCCTGCTCGGCGGCGCGGCGCCGCCGCACGTGCTCCCCGCCAACGTCGTCGCCACCTACGGCATGACCGAGACCGGCTCGGGCGTCGTCTACGACGGCGTCCCGCTCGAGGGTGTGGACGTGGCGGTGGGAACCGGGCGTGCCGGAGAGGGCCGCGCCGGAGAGGTCCTCCTCCGCGGCCCCATGCTGCTGCGCGCCTATCGCGACGGGACCGACCCGAGGGTGCCCGGCCCCGACGGGCGCGGCGGGTGGCTCCCGACGGGCGACGGGGGGGCGCTGTCCGGCCGCCGCCTCGTCGTCGACGGCCGGCTCACAGAGGTGATCACCACCGGCGGCGAGAAGGTATGGCCGGTCCCCGTCGAGCAGGCGATCGCCGCCCTCGCCTCCGTCGCCGACGTCGCGGTGTGGAGGCGGCCGGACCCCGAGTGGGGCGAGCGGGTGGTCGCGTGGGTCGTCCCCGCCGACCCCTCGGCTCCGCCCCAGCTCGTCTCCCTCGTCGAGGCGGTGCGGGCGACGCTGCCGCCCTGGGCCGCGCCCAAGGAGCTGGTGCTCACCGACCGTCTGCCGCGCACGGCGTCGGGAAAGCTCCGGCGGGCGGGCCTCTCCTGACAGCGCCTTGCTCCGGGGAGGAGGGCGCCGCCCGAAGACGTCTGGCTCCGCGCAGGCGTCCACACCCACGGACGCGCCGGCTACGCGATGCCCCCGGACGGCCGGCTCGTCGCGCCGCCGTCCACGGTGAAGACGGTGCCGGTGACCCACGACGCCTCGTCGGAGACGAGGAAGAGGGCGGCCGACGCGACGTCGTCGGGCTCGCCGATGCGGCGCATCGGGATCTGGGAGGCGACCAGCTCCTCGTGGGGCTCCCACAGCGCACGGGCGAAGCGGGTGCGGACGAGCCCGGGCGCGATCGCGTTCACCCGCACGCCGGGCGCGAGCTCGTACGCGAGCTGCCTCGTGACGTGGATCACCGCGGCCTTCGTGGCGCTGTACCAGCCGATGCCGGGCTCGGGGCCGAGGCCGCCGGCGGAGGCGATGTTCAGGATCGACCCTCCCCTGTCGCGCAGCGCTGCGGCGTACGCCGCCTGGCACCACGAAAGGACGCCCAGGAGGTTGACCTCCAGCGTCTTGGTCGCCCGTTCGCGGTCGATCTCGAGGAGCGGGCCGAAGTGGGGATTGGTCGCGGCATTGTTGACCAGGATGTCCAGCGAGCCGAACCGCTCGATGGTCGCCTCGACGCACGAGGTCACCTGGGAGGGGTCCCCCGCGTGCGCGACGTGCCAGGCCACCTCGCCGTCCGAGCCGGCGAGCCCGTCGGCGGCCGCCGCCAGGGCGTCGGCCCTTCTCGACGAGAGCATCACCGAAGCTCCCGCCTCCGCGTAGCGCCGCGCGATCGCAAGCCCGATGCCTCGGCTCGCACCGGTGACCAACGCGACCCTGCCGTCGAGCCGCACGTCCATGGCCGACCACGCTATCGACGCGCCGGCGCCCCTACCATCGGCGTCGTGAACCGCATGCGCGAGGCCTCGAGCCCGTACCTCCGCCAGCACGCCGACAACCCGGTCGACTGGTACCCGTGGGGGGCCGAGGCGTTCGCGCGGGCGAAGGAAGAGGGCAAGCCCCTCTTCGTCTCCATCGGCTACGCGGCGTGCCACTGGTGCCACGTCATGGCCCACGAGAGCTTCGAGGACCCCGCGATCGCACAGGTCCTCCTGGACGCCTTCGTCTCGGTCAAGGTCGACCGCGAGGAACGTCCCGACGTCGACGCCGTCTACATGGCGGCGGTGCAGGCGATGACGGGATCAGGAGGGTGGCCGATGTCGGTCTTCTGCACGCCTGACGGCCGGCCCTTCTTCGCCGGGACGTACTTCCCGCCGTCCGACCGCCACGGGATGCCCTCGTTCCGGCGGGTGCTCGAGGCGGTCGCGGCTGCATGGTCCGAGCGGCGCCACGAGGTGGAGGCGCAGGCGTCCGCGCTCGCGGACGCGCTCGAGCGCCACACGACAGCGCTCGAGGGTCTC
>JAKAOD010000371.1 GCA_021823365.1 Actinomycetes bacterium
AGCTGTTCGGCGATGGAGCCCGCCCAGCCTCTGGTGCCCTGCCAGTCGCGGAAGTCCCCCTCGAGGCCGCGGACCACGGACAGCGCGGCTCTCTGGAAGCCCCTGAGGTCCTTGCGGTCGAGCTTGCCGGCGAGCATCTTGTGCCCCCGAGCTCTGGTGGCTGCCAGCACCTCCGGCAGATCCACCGGGTCCGCACCCATCCGCTGGACGAGCTTTCGCGACGGGTTGCCGACCGGCCCGCTCGAGAAGAGCCAGACGGGCCGCCCAGGGAGCTCGTCGGCGATCCGGTGCGCGAGCGCGATCGCCGGCGGCAGCCAGTGGCCGGAGTAGACGGCGCTGCCGAGCACGACCGCGTCGATGCCCGCCAGCGGCCCGACGCTCTCGGCCCGGTGGACGGTCACCTCGAGCCCACGGGATCGGAGCACGTCGCCGATGGCCTGGGCGATCTCGGCGGTCGAGCCCTGCCGAGATGCCGCCGCCACGAGGACTTTCATGGTTCACCTCCGATGGGAGGCCGATGCTGGCTGGAAGCTCGGCCCGCTCAGCAACCACCGAGAGGAGGTCCGAGGACCGCTCCCTCGGTGGCCCGATCGTGATTGCACTGCGAATGCATACTTCGCCAACCTGCAACAAACTGGCAACAACAGGCTACGAGCTTCGGTGCCGCTCGCCCAGAGGCGAACGACCCATCTCGGACATGACCCCAGGCGCTGGAGGCTTCCAGTCGGCGGACGGGGCCGGCGTGAGATCCCTGAGCTGTCAGGGCTCCCGGAGCGGCGCGCCGCGGCCGACGGTGCTCATGCGACGATCTCCATCCGGATGCCCCGGGCGTCGAGGTCGCCACCGAGCTGCACGTGGGTGCCGGCGAGCCGGCGTCGGGCGCTCCAAGCCACGGCGGCGGCGTCGAGGACGTCGTCCGAGCGAGCGCCCGGCACTCGGGTCAAGAGGTGCCGGTCGGTGCCGGAGAGCTCGCGCCGCAGGGCGGCCAGCCGTTCCGCGCCGCCCTCCCGGGACCTCTTGCGGTGGATCATTGGGCGGCCCACCATCACCGCGAACGAGAGCTCGGGGTGCACCTCGAAGAGCGCATCCTGCCGGGCGGGCGTCATGACGCGGTCGACGGACCCGATCCTCGAGAGGATCCCGAAGCCCTGTCTCGAGATCGCCTTTCCGCAGGCGGCGACACTGCGTGCGCACGCCTCTTCGTACGTCTTCGAGCCGAGGACGGAGCGCATCGGAGCGGGGAACACGGAGCTCGCCCGCGGGCCGAGCATTCTCCGAGCACCGAGGTCGCACGAGCGTGGGTCGTGGTCGGGGAGCCCGACCGGCATGTCGATGCCGACTGCGTCGAGCTCCCCGGAGTCGACCATGGCGAGCACCGGGGTGAGGTCGGCAACGACCGTGACCGAGCTCACGACAGCCCTCCTGTGGCGGTCGGCGATGACGACGAGCACCCACCCGGAGGCGCATCCGTCCAGCCCTCCCACCGTCGGCATGTCGCTCCTCTCTGCTTCTCAGGCGATCGACCGAGCGTCCCGTGTGCCGCAAGCATCGCCGGACCACCGGGCGGCAAGGCTGCTCACCGGCGAGGCCGCGGCAATCCCGAGAGCGAGCGGGGGGGCGCGCCGACGCTCGTGGCGTGCCTCGACGAGCGCCGCCCGCGGCCGGCGGGCAGACTGTCGCCGTGACCGACCTCGCCCCGGCGGCCGGCCAGCCGGGCACCGGGCTCTTCGACTCTGGCGGGATCGCCGGCGGGATCGCCGGCGGCAGAACCGCTGCCGGGGGGACCGTCGCCGGCGGGATCGCTGCCGGAGCCTTCGACTTCGACGCCTACCAGGCCGCCGCGACGCTCACGGCGTCGCTCGTCCGGACGGACCACGCCGTCGTCTACCCGACGCTCGGGCTCGTCAACGAGGCCGGCGAGGTCGCGGGCAAGGTCAAGAAGATCTTCCGGGACCGCCAGGGCGTGATCACCGACGCCGACCGGGCGAGCCTCGCCGCGGAGCTCGGGGACGTGCTGTGGTACCTCTCCGAGATCTGCACCCGCCTCGGCCTGCGGCTCGAGGACGTCGCCACGGGCAACATCGCCAAGCTCGCCGACCGGGCGTCCCGGGGGGTCATCGGCGGCGACGGCGACCACCGCTGACGCGGACCAGGCATGCGAGCGATCCGCCGTTTCACCGTCCGGCCACGCCTTCCCGAGCCGCTCGCGCCGCTCGGCCGGCTGGTGCTGAACCTCCGCTGGACCTGGCACGCCGAAGTCATCGCGCTGTTCGAGCAGGTCGACCCCGAGCTGTGGGCGCGCTGCGAGGGCGACCCCGTGCGCCTCCTCGGCAGCGTCGGCGTGGACCGCCTGGCCGAGCTCGCCGGCGACGAGGGCTTCGTCGAGGCGCTCGGGCGTGCGGCGGAGGATCTCGACCGCGAGCTCCGTTCCGACCGCTGGTACCAGGGCCTGCCGGGCGTCAAGCCCTCGACGATCGGCTACTTCTCGATGGAGTACGGACTCAGCGAGATCTTGCCGCAGTACTCCGGGGGCCTCGGGATACTCGCAGGCGACCACCTGAAGGCGGCGAGCAACCTCGGCGTCCCCGTCCTCGGCGTCGGGCTGCTCTACCGGAGCGGCTACTTCCGCCAGGCGCTCTCCGCCGACGGTTGGCAGGTCGAACGGTACCCGGCGATGGACCCTGCCGGACTGCCGATCTCCAGGGTCGCCGGTCACGACGGCGTCCCGCTCGTGGTGCAGGTCGCCCTCCCCGGCGAGCGCACGCTCAGCGCCGCCGTCTGGAAGGTCGAGGTAGGGAGGATCCCCCTCCTGCTCCTCGACGCGGACCTCGAGGAGAACGACGACGACCTGCGCGCCGTCACCGACCGGCTGTACGGAGGAGGCTCCGAGCACCGCCTGCGCCAGGAGATGCTGCTCGGGATCGGCGGGGTGCGTGCGACTCGCGCCTATGCCGCGCTCAGCGGGCAGGCCGAGCCAGAGGTGCTCCACTGCAACGAGGGCCATGCGGGCTTCCTCTGGATGGCGAGGGCAGGCGCGCTCGTGGCGCCGCCCCCAGAGGGTCCGGGCCTCGGCTTCGACGAGGCGCTTTGCGTCGTGCGCGCCGGGACCGTCTTCACGACGCACACGCCGGTCGACGCGGGGATCGACCGGTTCCCGGCCCCGCTCGTCGAGTCCCACCTGCGCCCCGAAGCCGAGCGCCTGGGCCTGCCGCTCGAGCGCATCCTCGCTCTCGGGGCCGAGGCAGACCCGTCGGTGTTCAACATGGCGCACATGGGCCTTCGAGCGGCCCAGCGGTCGAACGGCGTGTCCCGGCTGCACGGGCGGGTGAGCCGGGAGATGTTCCGCGCGCTGTGGCCCGGCTTCGAGCCGGACGACGTCCCGATCGGGTCCGTGACCAACGGCGTGCACGGTCCGACCTGGACGGCCCGAGAGGTCCGGGCGCTCCGGCCGGACGGCGGCGACGAGGAGCTGTGGGCCGTGCGCACGAGCCTCCGCCGGCATCTCGTGGCCGAGGTGCGGCGGCGGCTCGACGCCTCGTGGCGCATGCGCGGGGCGCTGCCGTCGAGCCTCGGATGGACCGCCGAGGCTTTCGACCCCGAGATCCTGACGATCGGCTTTGCCCGCCGGGTCCCCGCCTACAAGCGGCTCACCCTGATGCTGCGCGATCCCGAGCGCATCGAGCGGCTGCTCTGCGACCCGGACCGGCCGCTTCAGATCGTCGTCGCCGGCAAGGCCCACCCGGCCGACGAGGCTGGGAAGGCGCTCGTCCAGCAGATGGTCCAGTTTGCCGACCGTGCCGAGGTGCGGCACCGGATCGCCTTCCTCCCCGACTACGACATGGCGATGGCCAAGGCGCTCTATGCCGGATGCGACGTGTGGCTGAACAACCCTCTGCGCCCGCTCGAGGCGTGCGGG
>JAKAOD010000372.1 GCA_021823365.1 Actinomycetes bacterium
GTTCGGGAACCGCCGGGTGAAGCCGTCGCCGGCCAACCCCACACACGCCAACCCCTACGGACCGGCACAGGAGGCGAGCACCGGCTGGGTCGGGGAGGTCGCGCTCGACACGCAGTGGGTCCACGCCATCGCCCCGGAAGCCAACATCCTGCTCGTGGTGGTGCCCACCGCCGAGACGCTCGGCGTCCAGGGCTTCCCCAACATGATGAACGCCGAGCAGTACGTGGTCGACCACCACCTCGCCAACGTGGTCACCCAGAGCTTCGGTGCCGCAGAAGGGTCCTTCGCCAGCGCGGCGTCGATCATGACCCTCCGCCACGCCTTCGTCTCGGGGACCGAAGCGGGCATCACCTTCGTCGCGGCGTCGGGCGACTCGGGCTCGCTCGGCACGACGAAGTCCCCGGTCGGCAAGGGCGGCAGCGCGCTCTCGACACCCTCGGTGGGGTGGCCTGCCTCCGACCCGCTCGTGACGGCCGTGGGCGGGACCAACCTGTGCACGACAGCGGCGACGGGGAGCATGACCGCCAACGACACATACGGGCCGGCCAAGTGCCAGGCGCACGCGGACCAGCGCGAGGTGGCCTGGTCTGGGTCGACGGGCGGCTTCAGCTCGGTCTTCCCGAAGCCGTCGTACCAGGACACGCTGCCTGCGGACTCGACGCCGATCGGGTCGATGCGCGGCGTCCCGGACGTCTCCTGGGACGCCTCCTGCGGGACGTTCCTGTGGGTCTACATCTCGATCCCGGGCATCACAGCGGGCTACTACGGCATCTGCGGCACGTCGGCCGCGTCGCCGGAGTTCGCGGCGATGGTGGCGATCGCCGACCAGTACGCGCACGAGAACCTGGGCCTCGTCAACCCGACGCTCTATCAGCTCGCGAGCAGCTCGAAGGCCAGCACATACTTCTTCGACGTCACCACCGGGACACAGTTCGGCCCGGGCGGCTACTCGGCCGGGACCGGCTGGGACCCGGTGACCGGCCTCGGGACGCCGAACGCAGGCAACCTGGTGCCAGCGCTCGCTGCAGCAGGTTCCCACGACACACCCAACGTCATCTGACGGGCGGCTGCCCCGGGACCACTGACCTCGAGGCGGCCGCACCGAAGGGCGCGCGGGTCAGCCCGGCGACGCCCGGCGCATCGGCGCGACGGGCGCTCCGCGTGGGACCAGAGCACCTGGGCACGAAGCACCAGCTCCGTCTGTGAGTGCAGCTGGGGACCGACCACGCCCGATCCCTCACAACGGAGCCGTCGCGGCTGACGACCGATCGCGCGCATGCCACTGTCCGGTTGTCTGCGCCATGAGGCCGCGCGCCGCACCACGACCGTCTCGGAGCTGACCAGAGAGGCCATCGAGGAGCACCTCGGCGCTCGGCGAGGCCGACGCAGCTCGATCGCGACGGGGTTCGTCGGAGCAGAAGAGAGCCGTACATTCTCTCGTGGGTTATCTTGCAGCCGCTGGGCCGCTAGCTCATCCGGAAGAGCAGGGGACTTTTAATCCCAAGGTGCCGGGATCGAGACCCGGGCGGCCCACGAACTCGTCGAGCGCCCGAGAGGGGTGGCCTCGGGGCACGACGGTGAGGGCGCGCAGCTCCCCCACGGCGTCACCCTCGTCTGCCGATGGACCCACCTTTCGCCATCGCTCTCGTGCGCGACGGCGACCGCGCGGCTTGCGAGGACCAGGAGAACCCGGAAGCATTCGTTCGACGAGCGCGTTCATGCGCTGCAGTGGCGAGGTCCGCCCTCTCGCTTCTGCTCGAGAAGATCGACGCTGTGTCCTCGTCCTCTGCACCGTCGGCGAAGCGGTAGGCGACGAAATCGCAGACGAGCGGACCGACGACACCCGTCGCAGCCGCTTCAATGACGCAATCTCCGGTTGCTCCCGCCCGCGCCCCCGCGACCAACTGGACAGGACGTGGGGCGTTCGGAGGGAGCCGCGCCCCCTCACTCGGCACCGGCGTCCCACATGTAGGCTCCGGCGGATGCGCGGAGCCTGCCCAGTGCTCGGAGGCCGTGCCAGCGGACAACGATGAGCTGGGTTCGAGACAGCGTCGTGCTCCTTGGGCACAGACTCGATGACCTGCACGAAGTAGCCTCGGGCCCCAAGAGACTGTCGTGCTGCAGCTGACAACGTCTCGGAGCTCACGTGTCACGCGTCCACTCCGCAGGCAGCGCGTCCGTCGGGCAGAGCGGCGCTTCGGTACCGTGGGGACGCTGTTCGCGGCCTACTTCGTGCTCACCTTCTTGTGCTTCGGCGCCTGGTCGCTCGCCACCCCGCTGTTCGCCTCGCCCGACGAGCCGACCCAGGTCGCCTATGCCGCCGCAGCAGTGCGCGGGGAGGTGGTCGGATACACAATCGACGGGCCCGCGAGCGCCTACACCGCGGTGCACATCCCCGCAGTCTTCGCCGCAGGGAACGCTTACGCAACGTGCGACAAGTTCCACCTGACGGTGCCTGCGTCCTGTGCGCCGGCGCTCACAACGTCGACCAAGACAGTGCACGTCGCCACCTACGTCGGGCGGTACCCGCCGCTGTACTATCTCGTCGTCGGGCTCCCCTCGCTCGTGTTCGTCTCGAAGACCGGCATCTACCTGATGCGGCTCATGAGCTCGCTTCTGAACGCGGCGCTCGTCTCCCTCGCACTGCTCGCCGTCGTCGTGTGGTCACGTCGCAAGCTGCTCCTCGTCGGTGTGGCGGTGGCGGCGACGCCGATGACGTGGTTCATCGGCGGCATGGTCAATCCGAGCGGCTTCGAGATCTGTTCCGCGATCTTGCTGTGGACGACCGGGCTCGTGCTCGTCCTCGAGCACCCCGACCACCCTCCGCCACGCCTCGTCGCGCTCTTCGCCGTCGCGATCGCGCTCCTGTCCCTTGCCCGCCCCATCTCCCTCCTGTGGGTGGGGATCACCCTCGTGATCCTGAGCCTCCTCGGCGGATGGCACGCACTCGTCGGAGTGCTCCGCAGCCGGGCGGCCCGTCTCTCGGTTCCTCCGCTCGTCGCCTGCGGCGTGTTCGCGCTGTGGTGGGTCCTCGCCCAGCACTCCTTGGATCTCATGCCCGGCACCCCCGCGCCCGCCGGCGAGCCAGCCCTCCAGCTCCTCGCCACCGCGCTCGACCACGCGAAGCTCTGGCCCGAGCAGATGGTGGGGGTCTTCGGATGGAAGGAGACGCCTTCCCCGCTGCTCACCTATGTCGTGTGGCTCTGCATCGTCGTGTTTCTCTTCGTCCTCGGGCTGTCACGCGCAGGGGCTCGGCGCGCGGGAACCCTGGTCCTCCTGCTCGGCATCGTCGTGCTCTTGCCGATCATCTTGGACTACTCCGTCGAGCACAGACTGGGCATCGAGGGGCAGGGCCGCTACTGGCTCCCCATCGCGGTGGGGATCCCGCTCGTGTCCGTCGCGCTCCTCGAACGCTCTGCGGCATATGGGTGGGTCCGCACGCACGCAGCGTGGTTCCTGGCGATCGGAATGGGCGTGGCCTCCGCAGCCGCGTACCTCGGGACGCTCCGTCGCTACGCAGTGGGCATCAGCGGGCCGATCGACTTCCTGCAGGGGTCCTGGCGCCCACCGATCGGTTTGCTCGGCGCAGCAGTGGGCGGGTGCGCGTGCGACGCGCTCTTGCTCGCAGCCGTGATCATGGAGCTGCGCAGGCCGACCCGCACGGGACCGGTATCGACGAGCGCAGGTTCCGACGCGGAGGTCGCCAACCGTCGCCAGCCATCGACGATGGAACCATGACGATGACCTCGGTGCAAAACGGGCTCTTCCGGTTTCAGTGGGGACGGGATGAGGTGATCCGTGGCGCCAGGATCGGCCTCGGCCACGTCACACCGCCGGCGTAGAGGAGCACTCTGAGCCGGTAGCTCGAGAACCG
>JAKAOD010000373.1 GCA_021823365.1 Actinomycetes bacterium
TCCTTTCGATCCTGCCCGAGAGGTACGACGACATGTGGACCGGAGCCAAGGGCTTCTACAAGGTCGAGCCGGTCGTCGCCGACGGCGGCCAGGTCGTGATCTACGCCCCCCACATCACCGAGATCGCCACCACCCACCCCGCCATCAAAGAGATCGGCTACCACTGCCGCGACTACTTCGTCGCCCAGTGGGGACGCTTCGAGCACTACCACTGGGGGGACCTCGCTCACTCGACCCACCTGCGCGGTGCCGGCACCTACGACCCCGCTACCGGCGAGCACGACCGAGTCACCGTCGCCCTCGCGACCGGCATCCCAGAAGACGTCGTGCGGGCCGTCAACCTCGACTACCTCGACCCCGGCTCGGTCGACCCGGCGCAGTGGGCGACACAGCCGGACACCCTGGTCGTGCCCGACGCGGGCGAGGTCCTCTACCGGCTTCGCTGACGTGGGCGCTCAGCGCGGCGAGACCGGGGCGTCGTGCGCGCCGAGAGCGGGGTCGTCGTACGCTTCTTCGACGCGGCGCTCGTCGAGCGCCTCGCCGCGGGGTTCGGCCTCGAGGCCGTCGTCACCTTCGAGGAGGTGGCCTGCCTCAGCAGCTGCGGCGAGTCACGCCGCGCCGGCGCCGAGGTTGTGACCAGCCCCTCTCACGAATCGGTCGGGACGCCGCCGGCACGTCGAGGACGTAGGGGCTCGGCGGGCCTGCTCGCACGAAAGCGCCAACGGGCCAGGGCGTCTCCCGTCGACGAAGGTCCGGGGCCGTGGCGCAGGTGATCGCGCTCGACCTTTGGAGCCCGCACCACGGGCTGTCGATCGGCATGGTCGTGCTCACCGCGTTCCTCCTCGGGGTCGTCCACGGGGTGACGCCCGACGAGCACACCTGGCCCATCACCTTCTCCTACGCCATCGGCTCGTTCTCGGCCCGCAAGGGGATGCGCTCCGCGTTGTCGTTCTCACTGTCGTTCACGCTCCAGCGGGCGCTGCTGTCGGAGCTCGCCTACCTCGGCCTGCTGCACGTGGCGGACAACGCCACGTGGAACTCGGTCATCTACCTCGTCGTCGGTGCCGTCATGGCGCTCGCCGCGTTCTACGTGCTGCGGTTCCGCTGTGCCCTGCACCTGCATCTGTGGCCGCCGTCGGTCGGGGGGTGCCACCGCCCGAGCCACGCGGACACGGCCGAGTGGGCCGGGCGCACCCCGACCCCGGCGATGGCGGCCGTCCACGGCTTCGTCGCCGGCTGGGGTCTCGGCGCCTTCGCCCTCATCATGGCGACGGTGCTGGCGCCGGCGATGCCCTCGGCCGCGCTCGGCTGGGTGCCCGGCGCGGCGTTCGGGTTGGGCACGACTGCCGTGCTCGCCGGAGCGGGGGCGGTGATCGGCGCGCTGATCCGTCACCAGCGTCTCCCCGAGCGTCTCGCCCAGCGCGTCGCCCAGGAGGGAGCCGGCTGGACGCTGCTCGTCGGTGGGCTGCTCTTCGCCGCAGCCGGGTCGGCCGGCCTCGTCGTGCCGTCGATCATGACGGCCGGCATCTCGACGGGGATCCACGTCCACAACCTCGACCAGATCGGCGTCGGGACCCTCCTCGTGGTCCTCGTCGTGGTCGTCGCCGTGGTCACCATCTGGAGGACGGTCCACCAGCTGCGCCGCCTGCCGGTCGACGCCAGAGCTGGCGCACCGCCCGACGAGTCGGAGAGCGGCGCGCGGTCTGGCGGCGGCGCCCGGTCTGTCGATGGGGCTCGGGCTCGCGGCGGCGCCCGGTCTCTCGACGGCGCACGGTCGCGTGCACGCGGCAAGCCGCGCGGTCGCTGACAGGTGGGCCCGGACAACGGGCCTCACGTCCTCGCCGGGTGGCCGACGTTCGTGTCGGTGCGCACGCTGGCGAGCAGCGGGCCCTTCAAGAAGTCGAGGCCGATCGTTGCGACGCCGACCACGGCGAGGACGACGGCGATGTCGAGGAGGGGGACGGCGGCCATGAGGATTCCCCGGGTGGCGAGGAAGGCGACGATGACGACGTCGGCAGTGCTGGCGGCGAGCATCGAGGTGCTGGGACGCGAGGCCCACAGGTGGCGTCGCTCGCGCACGAGGTAGACGGTGGCTTGGCCGGTGGCGACGAGCATGACGAACACGAGGGTCTGCGTGGGGGCGAGGGCGAGCCCGAGCGCGTGGCGGGCAACGAGGTAGGTGGCGAAAGAGAGGGCCAGCCAGGGGACGGCCACGGCGAGCGCGGCGAGGGAGAGCGAACGCACGCGCCAGCGGTCGGGGTGCGCCGAGTAGCCGACGCGATCGGTGGCGAGGGACATGGTGACGAAGTCGTTGGCGAACAGCAGGAGCAGCACGAGGCGGGGCGTCGTCACGAAGCTCCCCGTCGCGAGCAGGCCGAGGCCGAGGAAGAGCGACACTTGGAAGGTCTTCGCGATCTTGTTGAGGGTGTAGGTGAGCATGCGCTGGTAGACGCGTCGGCCGGCCTCGACGGCGGCGACGACGTCGCCGAGCCCTTCGCCGGTGAGGACGAGGCTGGCGGCGTCTTTCGCGACGTCGGTCGCCGAGGACACGGCGATCCCGACCTCGGCCCGCTTCAGGGCCGGTGCGTCGTTCACCCCGTCGCCGGTCATCCCGACGACGCGCCCGGCCCGCTGGCCCCGCTCGACGAGTGCCAGCTTGTCGGCCGGCAGCACCCCGGCGGCCACGTCGAAGTCGATCTCGCCGCGGCCGGCTCGCAGGTCCTCGGCCGAGGCGAGGCGGTCGCCGATGCCGACCGTGCGGGCGACGGCGAGAGCGGTCGGGGCGGCGTCGCCGGTGACCATGACGACGCGGATGCCGAGCTCGCCCAGACGGTCGACGAGCGCGGCGGAGTCCGGCCGGATCGGGTCGCCGAGGGCGACGAGGCCGGCGAGGGCGAGATGATCGGTCCCGGCGGCCACCGCCAGCACGCGGGCTCCCCCGGCGGCGAGCACGTCCACCGAGTCGTCGAGGCTCTCGATGGCCGTGGGCGCCAGTGAGGCAACGACCGACGGAGCGCCTTTGGCCACCCGCAGCACGGCCCCGCCGGCGGCAAAGGTGGCCTCGGAGCGTTTCGTGGCCGGGTCGAAGGGGACGAAGCCGAGGCGGCGCCCCGGGCTCCGCGCGCCGGCCGCGGCTGCGGCTGCGAGCACCGCGAGGTCGATGGGGTCCTGGGTTGCCTCGTCCGAGGCGGCGGCGGCCAGGGCGAGCACGTCGCCCTCGTCGTGTCCGGGAAAGGGGTGAAGGCCGACGACGGAGAGGCGGTTCTCGGTGATCGTGCCGGTCTTGTCGCTGCAGAGCAGGTCCATGGCGGCTGCTTCCTCGATGGCGGAGAGGCGGGTGACGAGCACCCCGGCGCGGGCGAGCTCGACGGCGCCGAGCGAGGTGGCGAGGGTGAAGGTGGCCGGCAATGCCACCGGGACGGTAGCGACGACCAGGATGAGCACGAACGGAAGCAGCTCGCCGGCGGGCAGGTGGGTGACCAGACCGTAGGCGAGGATGGCGAGGACGAGCGCTCCGTCGAGGGCGAGGAGCGCCCAGACGATCCGAAAGATCGTCTCTTCGAGATGGCTGGCGGTTCTGGCGGTGCGGACGAGCTCGGCGGTGTGGCCGAAGTAGGTTCGCGACCCCGTGGCGGTGACCTCGCCGGTGGCCTCGCCCCGGTGGACGATCGACCCCGAGTAGCAGGCACCCCCTGACGTCACCTCGACCTCTGCGGACTCGCCGGTGAGGACCGACTGGTCGACCGACACCGACCCCTCGGCGACGGCGAGGTCGGCGGGGACGATGTCGCCCACCCGGACATGGACCACGTCGCCGGGCACCAGACCGGTGGCGTCGAGGAGCTGCCAGC
>JAKAOD010000005.1 GCA_021823365.1 Actinomycetes bacterium
GACGCAGAGGTGAGCGCCGAGGAGGACCTCGACCAGTTCGAGGCGGAGATCGAGCTCGCGCTCTACCAGGAGTACCGCGCGGTGCTGCCGATGTTCCGCTACGTCGTCGAGACCGAGCGGCGCTTCTACCTCGCGAACGACGTCAAGGTGACCCCGCGGGAGAACCAGGGCGCCACCTACTTCGAGGTCGACCTCGGCGACGCGTGGGTATGGGACATGTACCGCCCGGCGCGCTTCGTATCCTCCGTGCGGGTCGTCACCTTCAGGGACGTCAACGTCGAGGCGCTTCCCGAGAAGGACCTTTGAGCCCGCCGCGGCGACCCGCCGCGGCACTCCCGAGCGCGCCTCTCCGGCCCGAGCACGGCCGGCGATCTGCCGATGCCAGAGGGCTTGCCGACGCGCGCCGGCGTGTCGGCAGCGCCGGGGAGGACCTCGCCGCGGCCTGGTACGTCGCGCACGGCTTCGAGCTGCTCGCCCGCAACTGGCGCTGCGAGCTCGGCGAGGTCGACGTCGTCGCCGCACGCGGCACGCTCGTCGTCGTCTGCGAGGTGAAGTCCAGGACCTCGAGCACGTTCGGCGCGCCGGCGGAGGCGGTCGGTCCGGCGAAGCAGCGCCGGCTGCGTCGCCTCGCGGCGCGCTACCTCGCCGAGACCGGCCGGAGGGGGACGGTCCGCTTCGACGTCGCCTCCGTGCTCGCCGGTGAGCTCGAGGTGCTGGAGGGAGCGTTCTGAAAGGGCGGCCAGCTGCTGCCCCGCCACCTTCGCTCGCTCCTCCCGGGTCGACGGTGTCGGTGGTCGCCGTCGCCAAGCGAGGGGGTCGGACCTGCTCAGACCGGGTCGGTCGCCTGCTGCTCCCCGTCGCGCACGTGCCCGGTCCAGCCGCGACCGTCCCAGTAGCGCTGCTCATGGCGCCCGGTCGCATCCGGGTACCAGCCGAAGAGCGCCGCCTTGCCGGTCGCATCGCTCGCCGGCGGCGGCGGCCCGGCCGGTACCTGTGGCGACGGCATCCCGAGCTGCGTCCCCGGCGCCGGCGCTGGGCTCGCCGGTCCGATCACCACGCCCGCAGCGGCACGGCCCGGATAGCTCCGGAAGGGTGCCGGTGGCGGCACCTGGGGGATCGCCGGCCTCGTCGTCGCCTGGGCGAGGATCTCGACGATGAGACCGAAGGGTTGGAGCACGAAGCAGATGAGCGCCCACACTGCCGAGGGGAGGCGCCACGGGGTCACGCCGCGCACGAGCCGGTGGCGCCGGGACATGCGGTACCCCAGGGCCGCGAAGATGCAGGCGAAGATGACCGACGTCACGATCTCCCCGCGGCTGTAGCCTGCGAGCAGTGCCGTAGCGACCATCGCTCGATCCCTCGCTCTCCTGCCGGCGCCAGGAGCGCGCCGACCGCTCGATTCTACCCCCGGGACTGTGTTTCTCCTGCGGAGGCACGCGGCGCCGGCCGAGGGCGGAGGGACGCGCGGCGGGGAAGCGCGTGGTTCTGGCTCCGCTCAGCTGGCGTCACCCGACCGAGGTCGCTCAGCCAGGCCGGCGGCGCGCCCGCACCGACCAGCAGGAGGCGTGCCAGTGCCGGCGCTCGGCGGGCAGCGAGAGCGGCACGACGACGACGTGCGCGACCCCGGCCGGGATCTGCTGGTTGCAGCCGGGGCAGACGTAGGGCTTGCGCGCCGCGACCGGTTGGATGCGACGGACCTCGGCCGTCGTCCCCGTCAGGGGGTCGAGCGCGAACCGTGCGGCTCCCGCCGCCCGAGGGAGCGCTCCCTCGCGTTCCGTCCGCCGAGGGCCGGCGCCGTCGCGCCGCGGATGCGAGGAGCTCGCCGGAAAGCGCTTTGCGGGCACACCGCAAGTATCCCGCGCGGCGACGGCACGCCGGTCGCCACGGCGCCGGCGGCGCCGTGGCGGGACGGTTCGGTGCGGTGACCGCGCACCCCGGAGCTACCCTGCCCGCGATTCGCAGCGCCTGCCGAACCGGTGGCGCCGCCACTTCGGGCCGTCGGGCCCCGCAGTCCCTTCCGGCGCGGTGCCCGCTGCGTGCGGGTGCCCGGGAGGTCCAGGACCGGCGCGCCGGGGGAGAGAACGCCGCGCCTCGAGGGCGCGAGGAGCGAGGGGAGGGCGCCGGTGCTGGCGAGCGTGCCGTCGGCCACGTTGCTCGGGGTGGAGGGACATCCGGTCGCCGTGGAGGTGCACGTCGCTCCGGGGCTTCCCGGCTTCACGATCGTGGGGCTTCCGGATGCGGCGTGCCGGGAGGCGCGCGATCGTGTCCGCGCCGCCTTCGTATCGAGCGGGCTCGCATGGCCGTCGAGGCGCGTGACGGTCAACCTCGCGCCGTCGGGGATCCGCAAGGCCGGTGCCGGGCTCGATCTGCCGATCGCCGTCGCCCTGCTCGCTGCGACGGGCGCCGTGGACGGGCGTGCCGCCGAGGGGTGCGCCTTCCTCGGCGAGCTCGGCCTCGACGGCTCGGTCCGCCCCGTGCCGGGCGTCCTCGCCCTCGTCGAGGCGGCCGCTGCCACGGCCGTGGTCGTTCCGGTCGGGTCGCTCGCCGAGGCCCGCCTCGTGCCCGGCCGCCGCGCGCTCGGCGCTCGGACGCTCCTCGGCGTCGTCGAGGCGCTGGGCACGGGGGACGGCTGGGTCGAGGCGACTTCGAGCGTGGCCGGGGACGGTCGTGATGCTCGAGCGGATCCGGCGGCGCCGGACCTCTCGGCGGTGCACGGGCAGCTCGTGGCGCGCCGCGCCCTCGAGGTTGCCGCCGCCGGTGGCCACCATCTGCTGCTCTCAGGGCCGCCCGGATCAGGCAAGACGATGCTCGCCCGCTGCCTGCCCTGGCTGCTCCCGGCGCTCGGGCCGGCCGAGGCGCTCGAGACGACCAAGGTGCACTCGGCCGCGGGCTTGCGACTTCCGCCCGGGGGGCTCGTCGAGCGGCCGCCGTTCCGGGCGCCACACCACAGCTCCTCCGCCGTCGCCCTCCTCGGCGGCGGCAGCGGGCTGATGCGTCCAGGCGAGGTGAGCTTGGCGACCAATGGCGTGCTGTTCCTTGACGAGCTCGGCGAGTTCCCTCCGAGCGTGCTCGAGACGCTCCGCCAGCCGCTCGAAGACGGCGCGATCCTCGTCGCGCGGGCGCGCGCGAGCGTCAGCCTGCCGGCGCGCTTTCTTCTCGTCGCTGCCACCAATCCCTGCCCGTGCGGGCTCGGCGACGCCAAGGGCGCCTGTCGTTGCTCGCCCTCGATGATGGAGCGCTACGCGCGGCGACTCTCGGCGCCGCTGCTCGATCGTCTCGACCTGCTGGTCGCCGTGCGCCGCGTGCCGGAGCGGGAGCTGCTCGACCCGGCCCGGGCCGAGCGCTCGTCGGCGGTCGCGGCGCGCGTGGCGGCCGCCAGGAGGCGTGCCGCCGCCCGCGGGCTTCGCTGCAATGCCGAGCTGCCACCGGGCCGCCTCGACGATCTGGCGCCGCTGTCCCGGCCGGCGCGCCGGCTGCTCGA
This sequence comes from Actinomycetes bacterium, assembly GCA_021823365.1. The sequence goes on from JAKAOD010000005.1 coordinate 3,482, forward strand.
GGCACGCCTACGCTCGGGCACCTTGACCGCCCGCGGGCTCGACCGGGTACGAAGGGTCGCCCTCACGCTCACCGATCTCGACGGCGCCGAGCCGCCGATCACCGAGGAGCACCTTGCCGTCGCGCTCGAGCTGCGTGCCGGGGGCGACCTCCTCGTCGGGCGCGGCGCGCCGTGACCCGCCGGCGGCATGTCCTGACCGGTGGGCCTGCCGTGACCGACCCGGCAATGTTCGACATGCCCGGTGGCGGGCAGGGCTCGGCACCCCCTGCGATCCGGCGCGAACCGGAGGATGCGGCGTGGGTGGTCGCGCTCGCCTCGCTGCCGGGGATCGGGCCCGCGATGCTCCGTCGGCTGCTCGCCTTTGAGGGGGCGAGGGTGCGCTGGCATGCAGTCAGGGTCGGGCGGCTCGAGGCGTCCGCGCTCGCCGGGCCGGGAGCTCCCCCGCCCGAGCGTCGGCGCGACCTCCTCGAGCGGTGGCAGGCGGCCGCACAGGCGCAGGATCCCGAGCGCGACCTCGCCGAGATCTGCCGCCACCGGATCGCGGTCCTCGTCCTCGGCGACGACGCGTACCCTGCGGCGCTCGCAGCCGAGCCGACGGCTCCTGCGGTGTGCTTCGGCATCGGCCGCCTCTTGGGCGAAGGTGCGCTCCAGGCCGCCGGCCGCGTCGCGGTCGTCGGAACCCGCTCCTCCACCCACTACGGAGAGGAGGTCGCGGCTGGCCTCGGCGCCGAGCTCAGCGCCGCTGGCGTCAGCGTCGTCTCCGGGCTTGCCGCCGGCATCGACGCCGCCGCGCACACAGGAGCCCTCGCCGGCACCCCCGGAGGCGGCGCTCCGCCGCTCGCGATCGTCGGCGGCGGCGTCGACGTCGTCTACCCCGCCAGCCAGTGGCGGCTGTGGTCGCGGGTCGCCGGGGCCGGGACGATCCTTTCCGAGGCGCCGCCCGCCGCCCGGCCCGAGCGCTGGCGCTTCCCCCTGCGCAACCGCTTGATTGCCGCGGCGAGCGACGTCGTCGTGGTGGTCGAGGCACACCGGACCGGTGGCGCGATGCACACCGTCGAGGCCGCCCTCGCGCGGGGCATCCCAGTCGCCGCGGTTCCGGGATCGGTTCGCAGCGCCGCCTCGGAGGGGACGAATGCCCTGATCGCCGACGGAGCGCACCTCGTGCGAGACGCCGACGACGTCCTCGCCCTGCTCGCCCTGCGCATGGCGGCGCGGGGCATCTCGTCGCTTCCGCGACTCTCTCCGCCTGTGCACGGTGATCGACAGGCGGCCCGCAGGAGCGCAGCAGCGGGCGACGACCCGGCAACGGGCGACGACGCCGGGGCCTTCGACCCAGCGGGCGGCGCCGCAGGAGCGTCCGGTGGCTCGCATCGCTCGTCGAGGCGCCGAGGTCCCATCGAGCGCGCAGTCCTCTCCGCCCTCGGCACCGAGACGACGAGCCTCGAGGCCCTGCTCGGTCGCTGCCGCCTGCCGATCGGGGTCGCGTGCGTCGCCCTCGAGGCCCTCGTCTCAGACGGCGCCGTCCGGCGCGAGGCCGGCGGCTTCCGGCTGGCCCGCTGAGCAGCTTGCGGCCGCCGACGTGTCCGGAGGGCTGTCGGGGCGCGGCCGAGGGGGTGCCGGGCGATGGCGAGATCGGGGGTCCGGGGGCGCCTGCTGGAGGGGTGGGCCAGCATAGGGCCCGCCGGGCGTCGGGCGCGCCCGCACGCTACGGTTCGGGCGATGGCTGCGCCCGTGCTGAACCGACCACGGTATTCCTCGATCAGCGCCAAGGCGTACGAGCACCCTGCCGACAAGGCGGCGACGGCGGCGCTGGCCTCGATCCCGCTCCTCGAGCGGGTGCTGAAGAAGCTCAGCGAGCTCCGATTCGAGCGCTCCTTCCAGCAGCTGCTTCTCGCCGACGCCGTGCGTGCCGGCGAGCGCCAGCGTCCCGACCTGTGGCGCGCCCACCTCGCCGCCTACGAGACGCTCGACATCGACGCAAGGCCCGAGCTCTACGTCGGCCAGCTCCCGGGGATGAACGCGCTGACCGTCGGCTCGGCGCGCCCGGTGGTCATCGTCAGCCCTTCGCTCGTGAAGTCGCTCGACGCGGGCGAGGTCGCCGCCGTCCTCGGCCACGAGGCCGGTCACGTGCTCTCCAACCACGTGCACTACGCCACGGTGCTCGCGATCCTGCAGCGCCTGCTCTCGGTGGGGCTGTCGCCGATCGGCCGCCTGCCGCTCCAGGCGATCGTCCTCGTCCTGCTCGAGTGGTACCGCTGCGCCGAGCTGAGCTGCGACCGGGCCGCGACCCTCGTCGTCGACGACCCGCAGCTCGTCTGCCGGGTGCTCATGGACATTGCCGGCGGGGGAGTGGCCGACCTGAGCCTCGACGCCTTCGTGCAGCAGGCGACGGAGTACGCCGAGACCGAGGACCTGCTCGCCCGGCCGGGACGCTGGCTCACCGAGCTCGGTCGCACCCACCCGTTCGCCGTCCGGCGGGTCGGCGAGCTCACCCGGTGGGTGGCTGAGGGCGAGCTCGACCGGATCCGCGCCGGGAGCTACGTCCGCCGAGGCCAGGAGCCTCCGGCAAGCGACCAACTGCGCAACGCGACCGAGCACTACCGCCGGCGCTTCACCGAGATCGTCGACCGCGTGGCGGGCGGGATGCAGAAGATGTTCAACCAGATCTCGGACTGGCTGCGCTCGGACGGCGGCGAGCACGACGACCGCTGAGCGCGGCGCGGGGCGTGGAGCCCCCATCGGAGGTCACGGCTCGTCGGTCGAATCGACGAGCTCGAGGTAGGCGGCGCGGACCTTGTCGGTACGCGGGCCCGGGCAGGTGTGCAGCGGCGCGCCGTCGATCGCGGCGATCGGCTGCACGCCGCGGACCGAGGAGGCGAGGAAGGCCTCCTCGACCGTCGCCGCCGTGAATCGACCGATCGCCACGTCGGCTTCGTCTCCGCCCAGGCGCTCGAGGACGAGGCCGCGGGTGACCCCGGCGAGGCAGCCCGACGACAGGGCGGGGGTGCACATCGTCCCGCCGATCACGACGAAGACGTTCGACCCCGAGCCTTCGCAGAGCAGGTCACGCGTATTTGCAAAGATCGCCTCGTCGCCGCCGTGCTCCGCCGCCCACGCCAGCGCGCGCACGTTCTCGCCGTAGGAGACCGTCTTCAGCCCGGCGAGCGCGCCCCGCTCGTTGCGGCGCCAGGGGACGACGACGACGTTCGCCGACGCGGCAGGCGGCGCGCTCGGCTCGACTGCGACGACGACCGTCTGCTCGCCCGGGAGGCGTCGCGAGCTGAGGGGGCCCCTGCCGGCGGTCACCGTGAGCCGGATGCGGCCCTCGGCCACGCCGGAGGCGCCGACGACGTCCTCGACGGCCTTCTCGAGCGTCGGCGCGCCGGGCGGCTCGATGCCGAGAGCGGCCGCGGATCGGGCGAGGCGCTCGAGGTGCCGTCCGAGGGCGAAGGGGCGGCCCGCGCGCAGCAGCACGGTCTCGAATATGCCGTCACCGGTCACGAGGCCGTGGTCGAAGGCCGAGACGGTGGCATCGCGCTCGTCGAGCAAAGCGCCGTTGACATAGGTGACCGGCACGCGCGGAGCCTACCGGTCGTGGCTCGCCCCGGCGTCGACCTCCTCGATCGAGCACGCCGAAGCGCCGGGTTCGACGCAGGGCTCGCATTCGAGCTCGAGCGTCGCATGCGCGATGTCGAACGGCCGGGAGATCTTCGACTTCACGAGCTCGCCGACGGTCTGGGCCTCCTCGAGGCTTGGATGACCGGTGAGGACGAGGTGCGCCGACAGCGCACGGAGCTCGCTCGAGAGGCTCCAGCAGTGGACGTCGTGGACGCCGGCGACGCCTTCGACCGCCGTGATCTCCTCGCGCAGCCGCCGGAGGTCGATGTCGCCGGGGGACGCCTCGAGCAGGACGTCGACCGCCTCGCGCCCGGTGCGCAGCGCCCCGGCGACGACCAGCGCGGCGATCCCCAGGGCGACCACGGGGTCGAGCACCGCCAGGCGGCCTGTCGTCGCGACGACGACGCCGACGACAAGGACGCCGAGGGAGCTCGCCGCGTCGCCGGCAAGGTGCAGCACCGAGGCGCGGCGGTTGAGGCTGCGCGAGCGCTCGTAGAGCAGTAAAGCGGCGGTGGCGTTGGCGACGGCCGCCCCGCCGGCGACTCCCGCGACGACCGCGCCGTCGGGATGCCCGGGGTGCGCGAGGCGCTGAGCCGCCTCGGCGGCGACGAGGGCGGCGACGACGAGCAGCAGCCCGACGTTGGCGAGCGCCGAGACGATCGTCGCCCGGTGGTAGCCGAAGGAGCGCTCCTCGGTCGGCGAGCGCCTCGTGAGCCGCTCGGCGACGACCGCGACGAGCAGGCCTCCCGCGTCGGCTGCGTCGTGTCCCGCGTCGGCGAGCAGTGCAGAGGAGTGGGCGGCGGCGCTTGCGAGGAGCTCGGCCACGGCAACTCCGACGTTGACGCCGAGGGCGGCGCCGAAGGACCCCGTGCGGCTCCTCACGCCCGAAGCGTACCGGTGCCGCCGGCGCCTGCTCTCAGGCGCTGACCCGCCTGCCCCGGACCGGCTCGGCGCGCCTCGGGCAGGTCAGATCTGCGCGGCGCGCAGCGCCTCGAGGTGGGCGCTCTCGCGGACGATCTCGTCGCGCACGATGGCGACGTCCTCGCGATGGGTGATGCCGATGCAGCGGTTCTCGGTGGTGACGACCGCCACCTGGTCGCTTCCGGGGCCGACGAGGCTGCCGACGACGTCGGGGAGGAGCAGCTCGGGCCGCACGGCAGTCTCGGGGTCGAAGCGGCGCACGGCCTCGTCCAGCTCGTCGAACAGGCGCGGCCGGAAGCCGAAGAGGTTCATCGACACCGGCTCGTCGCCCGCGAGCAGCAACGGCCCCGCGAGGTCGGACCCCGCGGCATCGGGCGGGCCCGCCTGGCCCAAGGGCACGGCGTCGAAACTCCCGTCGTCGCGCCGGCTCACCCGGTGCTCGGCCACCCGGCGGAGCAGCACGTCCTCGCCGACCTCGCACAGCCCTCGCGTCACCGTCGCCGCCGTCAGCACCGTCCGGGCAAGGTGGTAGGCGACGAGGACGTGGGGGCTCGCGTCGACGCCGGGGGACAGGTGCTCGACGATGAGGCGGAGCGCGGCTTCGCCGTAGAGGTCGTCGGCGTTCGCGACGCCGAAGGGCCCGTCGACGAGCGGCCGCGTGCATAGAAGGGCCTGCGCAGTGCCGGGGACCGGCGGCTGGCAGACGTACTCGACCGGCAGGTTGGACGGCCAGCGCCGGCCGACGTGGTGCGCGACCTCCGCCCGGATCTCCTCTCGGACGACGACGATGATCCCGGAGAAGCCGCAGGCCTCGGCGGCGAGCGCCGTATAGTCCATGATGGCCTCGCCGCTCGGCCCGACAGGGGCGAGCTGCTTCAGCCCGCCGAAGCGTCGGCCGTGGCCCGCGGCGAGGATCACGAGCTGCACGCAGGCATCCTAGGTTGCGGTGTCGCAGCCGGAGAGATGAAGGTCACCGATGCGCGTTAGCGGACTGTTAAGCGTGCTCACGAGGCGTGATCGCCCGGTCGCGGGCGATGGCCCGGCGTCCGAGGCCCCGCCGGTGAGCGAGCCGCCCCCGCCGGCGCCGGAGGCCCTGTCCGCGTCCGAGGCCCCGCCGGCGCCGGAGGACCCGCCGGTCAGCGAGGCCCCGATGGTGAGCGAGGAGGAGATCGAGCGCCGGAGAGCCGCGCTGGCCGAGCTGTTCGACCTGATGCGCCCGGCAGTCCAGATGGACGGCGGCGACCTGGCCCTCGTCGACGCCGACTACGTGAACGGGATCGTCGAGGTCGAGCTCCAGGGTGCCTGCGGATCGTGCGCCATCTCGGCGACCACGCTCCAAGGCGGCGTCGAGCGGCTCCTCCGCGAGCGCCTGGCGTGGGTGACCGAGGTGCGCGGCGGTGTCGACGAATCGATCGACCCCTTCGAGAGCGCCGCGATGGGCCGCGGCGGGTACGTCCCTCGCTACTACTGAATCCAGTGATGGTCGAGCACGCGGAGGCACCGATCGCTCCCGGGTGGCGCCGGCGGCGGTTCCCGGCCCCGTGCGGTCGGCACGGGAGTCAGTGCGAGAGCCGGCCCTCCCGCATCACGCGTCGCAGCATCCGGTAGCCGACGAGGTGGACGTCGAGGCCGCCGAGCGCCGCGGCCAGCGAGCCGTCGGCGGTGAGGAATCGGTGCTCGGCGACGCGCTCCTCCCAGTCAAGGGCCGCTGCGCGCAGCTCCGGCGTGTCGATCGCCGGATGGGCATGCACCTCGGTGACCCCGGGCGGCAGCGAAGACAGCGCCTCGGCGGGCGTCGCCGTGCGCTCGAGCAGCGCCCGGAGGGAAATGACACGATCGGGCGAGACGACGCCGCGCTCGGCGGCGAGCTCGCGGAAGGGGAAGCCGACCCGACGCTGCTCCTCGGTCCCCGGCAGGCGCACTGGGAGCCGTAGCTCCTCCGCGAGGTCCAGGTAGACGTCGAAGAACTCCGGCTTCAGCTCGACGCCGCCGAGATGGACGTCGAGGTGGCTGACGTCGAAGCCCCAGAGGATCGCCCGCTCGACCTGGGCGCGCCACTCCCGCCGCACCTCGTCGACGTCGGCGTGCTCCCAGACGTCCTCGACGGTCCGGGGGAAGCCCCCGTCGCCGTCGAGCAGCGAGGGTGACTGGGTGATCGGTCCCCACCGGTAGTGGTCGAGCTCGGAGTTGAGCGTGAGGTGTACGCCGACGTCCTCGCCCCGGTAGGCGGCCGCGGCACCGCGCGCCCAGGGCGCCGGCACCATCAACGACGCCGAGGTCGCCGGGCCGTTGCGCAGGGCCCCGTAGACGCCGACGTTCGCCGCGTGGGAGAAGCCGAGCTCGTCGCAGGTGACCACGAGCGCCCGGGCGCCGGGCGGGAACCCGAGGACCTCGGCGAGGGAGCTCATCCGCCTAGCGCCTGCCTCGAGCACGAGGATGCAGGGGGAGGACCCACTTGCCGATCCTTCCGAGCACCAGGCCGACGCCAACCCCGGCGGCGACGTCGGACGCGTGGTGCATCCCGACGTGCACGCGGCTCGCCGCGACCACCGCCGCGCAGGAGTAGTAGACGGGCGCGAGGAGCGGGTCGCCGTCGGCGAGGAGCGTGGCGCCGCAGAACGCCGCGGTGGCGTGCCCCGAGGGGAAGCTCGACGAGAGGGGCTGGCGGAGCGGCAGGGGGTGGTCCGGCTGGTCGTCCGGACGTTCCCTCGGGAAGAGCGCCTTCAGGCCGACGTTGACGAGCACCGACTCGATGCCCGTCGCCGCGACCGCCCTGAGCGCGGCGCGCTCGTGCAGCCGCCCACCGCGAAGCGCCCGGAGCAGCGCGAACACGACCCAAAGGAGCCCGAAGTCCCCGAGGGCCGAGGCGGTGTAGAAGACGCGGTCGGCGAGCGGGCGACCGCGCCAGGGGGCGACGACGCCCTCGACGCGCTTGTCGAAGGAGTGGACGAGGTCGAGGACCATCGGGCGGGCAGACTAATCGGCGAGGGCCGGCACCTCGCCCGCGGCGACGGGCCCGCCGCCGGCGGCGGGGCAGGCGTGCCGGTAGGCGCAGCTCCTGCACAGCGGGGAGGGACGGGGTCGGAAGTCCTCCGTCTCGCAGGCGCGCTCGAGCGCCCGCCACACGGCCGTGGCACGCTGGCGTACCCCCCGCAGGCTCTGCGCGGTCGGCGACTCGGTGACGACGACCCCGTCGCCGAGGTACATGAGCCGCACCTCAGACGGCGCCTTGCCGAGCACGAGCTCGCAGAGCAGGGCGTAGAAGTGCACGCCGGTCATCCGCGGGCGCGTCCGCTCAGGTCGCGGCGCCCGCCCGGTCTTGTAGTCGACCACCGCGAGGTCCCCGCCGGGGAGGAAGTCGAGCCGGTCGATGATGCCGCGCAGCCCGATCCCGTCGACCTCGGCGCGCAGGTCGAGCTCGATTCCGATCGCCCGGACCTCCGTCGGATCCTCCATCGCGAGGTACCGATCGAGGAGCCCCCGGGCCGCCTTCTCGAACAGCTCGAGCTCGCCCTGGTCGAGTCCCAGGCCGGCGATCTGCGACGGCAGGAGCGCCGCCCAGGTGGCGGCGAAGGCCACCTCGACGCTCTCGGGCGTGCGGCTCTCCGCCGGGCCCGAGCCGAAGAGGAGCTGGAGCACCCTGTGGACGAGCGTGCCTCGTACGAGGTGCGGCGAGGGGAGCTCGGGCAGGCGGTCGACGTAGGCGAAACGGAACGAAAGCGGGCAGCTCACGAAGCTCGTGAGCTTGGAGGGGGTGAGCGTGTCGGGGAGCGGCAGGCCCATCGTGCCAGGCTACGTCGCGGCTCCGCGCGCGCACCGGACCCGGGGCGCCGCCGCAGATGCCGGCACGCTCAGCCCCAGACCTCGGCTCGAAGCCCCCGGAGCGGGCGTCGTCGTATTCGAGGAAGAACCCGTCGACGTCGAGCCCTGCTCGTTCCGGAACGAGACGGCGAGCCGGCCCTTGGCCTTCGAGATCCCTCCGAGCCGGTAGATGAAATCCATGTGCCACGACGCGCGGCGGAGCTCGCCGTCGGTCGCCGACTGCAGCCCGACCGACTCCTGCATCCGCACGGCTTCCCGGATCGCGGCGTCTTCCGTGGCGCGGAGATCCTCGGCCGAGACCCGACCTGTGTCGTGGTCGGCGCGCGCGGCGAGCAGGCTCGCGGGTCTGAGCAGGCTGCCGACGTGGTCGGCCCGGAACGGCGGAAGGCTTCTCTGGGCCACCGCCCTCACTCCTTCGTCGCGACGTGGTTCGGCACCACGTTCATCTTCGGCGCGTAGCTCTCGACCTGCACCTCGCGCGCCACCGTGCGGAGCGCGTCGGCGAGCTCGTCGCGGCAGCTTTGGCAGGGGCCGTAGAAGCGCTCGGACACCTGGGAAGCGCAACGTGGGCAGGCGAAAGCGAGCGGGGCGTCGCCAGGACCGGGTCCCGCCAGCGCCTCGACGCTTCCGAGCAGGTCCTGATCGGCCACGGGGTCACCCTACAGCGGCTCGTCGAGCGGGCCCGGGGACACGGCCGCGGCGGGGCTCGCCCGGACCGCGCCGATCCGGCGACCGATTCTCGCGGCGGCGAGCGCAGAGACGAGCGAGCCGGCGTTGACGGCGGCGACGTCCTATGCTCTTATCCTTGCTAAGGATCACGGGTCCCGTCGAGACGGTGACCGCCACTGTGCCGGGGGTGACCGCGGAGCCGATCATGGCGCGGAGCGGGGACCGGCGGACCTATCGTGGCAGCATGACGAGACGTTCCAGTCGGCTCTTGGCGGCTCCGCTGCTCGCCGGGGCGTCGCTCGGCGCGCTCGGCCTCGGCACCGTGCCACAGAACGCGCCTGCCGCGCCCGCCGCCAAGGTGGCTCGTGCCGATGCACGCACGGCGAAGGGCACCGGCGCGGCGGCCCTGGCGAAGTCGATCAACCTCGTCGCAGCCGACATGCCGAAGGGCGAGAAGTGGGCGAGCGCGCCGCAGGGCAAGAGCGACAAGGTGGCGAACGCCGCCGGGGTGCAGGCAGCACGCTGCCTCGACGGGGCTGGCGCGGCGACCGGCGACCCCTTCGGCGCGAGCGATGTCGTCGCCGGCGCCGTGCTCGCCGACGTGAAGTCGCTGCAGTTCTACCCGAAGTCGTCGACCCTCACGCACCTGCCCGCTGCGAACACCGAGGTCGTCGTCGTGAAGAGCGCGACCGACGCGCGCAAGGACCTCGTGGCGGTCGGTGCGAAGAAGGCGCTTGCCTGCATGGGGACGCTGTTCGCGGTCCAGAGCGGTCAGCAGGGGAGCGGGAAGGTGAAGGTCTCGACGAGCTTCGTCAAAGCCCCCCGCTACGGCAGTGCCCCACCGGTATGGGACCGCTTCGTCGCGACCGGCGGCAACCTCCCGAACGCGCTGAAGCTCTACAACGACGAGGCGTTCTACGTGCAGGGCCCCGCCGAGGTGTCCTTCTCCTTCCTCAACCTCGGCTCGCCGTTCAAGAGGGCCTGGGCGACGGCGGTCATCGAGTCGGTGATGGCGAGGGCGGCGAAGCTGGCCCGCTGAGCGGCGCCTCGGCGTCCTCGCCCAGCCGGTCTCGCCGGAGCCATCGTCCCCGGTCAGGGCAGCACGGCGGCTCCTCTGCCTGCCTTTGCCTTACCATCGCAGCACATTCGGCCTGCTCACGCGCCGGCGCGCTCGACGGCGTCGCCGGGCGGGCCGGCGCCGCCGGCTCCGGCCGCGGCGTCACTTGCGGCCAGCTCGGCCAAGGAGGTCTTCCCAAGGAGGTCTCTCAGCTGGCCGATCGCAGCCGACCAGCGCGCATGGAGCGGGCCGGCATCCTCCCACCGCCGCGTCTCCTCGCCGAAGGCGCACCGTTCGGCGTGCAGCGGTCCCTCGGCCGCCTCGATCACCTCGAGCGCGCTGATCTGCGACGGCGGCCGGGTGAGCCAGTAGCCACCGTCGCGGCCGGCCCTCGACAACGCCAGTCGGGCGCGCACCAAGTCGCCGAGGATCTGCGAGGCGAACGTCCGCGGCACCGCCGTGTCGGCGACGAGTTCTCGGATCTTGCGCGGCGAGCCCGTGTCGTAGGAGCGGGCCAGCGCGATCGCCGCACGCATCACGTAGTCCCCGCGCTTGGACAGCGCCATGTCCACGCCGGATCACCGTTCCGGCGCAGCACGCGTCGCACAGCGGGGCGGCCGCGGGCTGCGGCTCCGACGGCTCCCGCCGCCGGTCACGAGGCGCCCGACGCGGCGGCGGGCGCGGCGGCGGGCGCGCCCGCCCCCTTGCGGGCGCCCGCAAGGGCCTTGCGGGCGAGCGCGATTGCCGCCACGTCCCCGCGGCCGCGTCGCAGCGCCGACGACGCCACGACCCGCGCGCCGCGACCCGCCAGGGCCCTCGCCATGATGTCGAGCGTCGAGCGCGGGTTGACGTCGTAGGTGCAGAAGACCGCGGCGGGCAGCCCGCCGAGTCGGGGCAGCTCGTCGAGCCATGCCCGGGCCGCCCGGGACGGGCCGACCTTTGCGACCACCATGCCCTCGACCCAGCTGCCCACCACGAGCAGGTCCGTGGCGGCGAGCTCGTCCGCCCCGACACGCTCGATCGGCAGCACGCGCACCCCGAGGCCCTTCGCCGCCAGCTCGTCGCCCACTTTGCGGGCGACGCCGGCGGTGCGACCGCCGGCGCTGGCGTAGCAGACGAGCGCGCGACGCGGCTCCGGCCGCCCCTTGCCGGGCCGGCTCGGACGCCCGGCGATGATCGCCGACGCCGCGCGCCGGCCCTGGGCCATCGCCTCGACCACCGTGGCCGGTCCCGTGAGCGCGTCCCCGATGACCCAGAGCCGCTCGCGCACCGGCAGCGACGCCGCGCGCAGGCCGATCTCACGACCCAGCGCCAGCTGCCCGACGGCGTTGCGATGCGCGACGTCCGACGCAGGGTTGGCGAGGACGCCTGAAGCCGTCCACTGCCGGTCCGGCAAGCCGGTCGCCTGCCGCCTGACCGGGGTGCCCGGCAGGGATCGGGCGATCGCAGGGTCGACGCGGTAGCCCATCGCCATCACCACGAGGTCGATGTCGAGAACCTCCTCCCCGCCGCTCACCACCTTGGGCGGTCGGTCCGCTCGCGTCTGGACGGTCCGCGCCACGTGCGCGCTCCGCACCCGTTTCCCGTCGCCCTCCAGTCGCGTCACCGTCCCCGAGAAACGGATCCCGACGCCCTCGCGCCACGCCTCGTCGAGCTCGTCGGGGCGGGCGAGGGCGAAGCGCCGGTCCAGCCAGTCGACGCAGGTCGCGTCGAGGCCCAGCCGGCGAGCCGTCCGGGCGACGTCCATCGCCGTGTTTCCGGCGCCGAGGACGAGCACGTGGCCGGGATGGGCGGCGCCGCCCGCGGCGGGGAGCCCCATGGTGGCGAGCCAGGCGTCCCGCGCCCCGGTCTGCAGCGCCGCCTGTCCCGTCTTCAAGAAGGTCGTGGCGTCGGTCACCCCCTCGAGGTCGGCGCCCGGGATCGGCAGCCGAACGGGCACGCTCGCCCCCGTCGCCACGATGACCGCGTCGTGCTCGGCGAGCAGCCGGTCGAGGCCCTCGGCGTCGATCTCGACGCCGCACCGCACCTCGACGCCGGCCGCCTCGAGCTGACGCCATGGGCGAGCTGCCACCGCCTCGGGGAGGGTGAAGTCGGGGATGCCCCATCCGAGCAGCCCCGAGGGGACGGCGTCCTTCTCGTAGACGGTCACCGACGCGCCCGCTTCGAGGAGGGACCAGGCGGCTCCGATCGCCCCCGGGCCGGCGCCGACCACGCCGACCGACATCTCGACGTCGGGGCCGGGATCCGGCGGTGGGACCGGGAGGTTGTCGGTGACGAAGCGCTCGAGCTGGCCGATGGCGACCGGCGTCCCTCCGGCCAACGACCACGTGCAGGCCCCCTCGCACTGAGCTGCCTGGTTGCACACCCGGGAGCAGACGTCGGGGAGCACGCTCGTGCGCTGCAGGATCTCGTGGGCGCCAGCGAGGTCCCGGTCACGAACGGCGGCGATGAACCCCGGGATGTCGTTGTGCGCGGGGCAGCCCCGCACGCACGTCGGGTCCGGGCAGGTGAGGCACCGTTGCGCCTCGGCCAGCGCCGACTCCCAGGTCGGAAAGCCGCGCCGGACCTCGGTCGCGTCGCCGAGAAGCCGAGCGGGGTGCACCACGTCGGCAGCTGTGCGGGGGGCGACCAGCATGGGCCCGTCGACCTTGATGGCGCTGAACGGGCACGTGCGCACGCACTGGCGGCAGCCCACGCAGATCTCGTCGTCGCCTGCCGCCACCCAGCGCTCGGTGTCCATGCGCAGCGCGCCGGCCGGGCACCGCACGACGCACTCCTGACATCCCGCGCAGCGGTCCTCTATCACCTCGACGCGGGGACGGCCAGTCTCCGCGTGGCGTTCGTCGATCATTGCAATGGCCATCGAGCTCCTCCTCGCCCCGGACCGTCGCCTGTCAGCTCGCGGCGTGCATGAGCACGTACATGACGCTCGCCGCCGCACCGCAGCCGAGGACGACCCCGAGGGTCGTCAGCCGTATTCCGAGGGCGCTCCGGCTCACCGGCACGAGCTCCCGCCCGGCGATCCGCCACGTCGCCCACGCCGCAGCCGCCGTACCGGCGATGATCACCGCGACCTGGACCACCACGATCCAGCCGTTGGAGAGGATGTGGAAGCCGTAGATCGACGACTTGGCGGAGCCGTACCCGGCGATGTGGGCGACCGCCGGCACCACCCGAGCCGCGTGCTTGAAGAACTTCGGCAGCTGGCGGGCGAAGTAGTCCGCACCCACCACGGGGATGAGCCCGTAGGTCATCGGGACGAAGAAGCTCCGGAAGCGCGATCGGCGGTCGACGAAGCTCTGCGGGCCCGTGCCGGACTGCACCGTTCGTCCGAGCGCCTGCGCGATCAGCCACGCCACTCCGGCGGTGAGCAGCGTCACCACGGCGATGACCGCGAGGTAGTCGACAGGGTCGGGATAGTGCGGGAAGCCGAGGTTGGCATTCAGCCAGCCGTCCATCGAAGCGAAGACGTTGGTGGCGTTGAACTGCTGGTAGACGACGAGCCCCCAGAGCATGGCGATGCCCCAGGCGACGTCGGCGCGCCGCCGGCGCGGGGCGACGACCGACGTGAGCGGCCGCTGCAGGAACAGCCCGACGTTGCCTTCCGAGCAGCCCTTGTAGCACTCCGAGCACAGGCCGCAAGCGAGGTTGGAATCGGCGCTGCCGGGCCAGGTGTACCAGGGGCAGCCGTAGCCGTTGGTCCCGCCCCGCATGCAGTCCTTGGTGCGGCACGAGAGGCACACCTCGCGGTCCTTGGTCCGGAACCCGGCGACCGAGCCCATCGACCCCACGGTCCCGATCAACGTCGTGAGCGGGCAGACGTAGCGGCAGAAGGTTCGCCGCTCGAACACGAGGAAGAAGATGAGGGCGGAGCTGACGATGCCGACCACCATCCAGGACGTGTCCGCCGGGTTGCCGGGGCCGGCGATGTTGAAGAACTCCTCGATCCAGGTGAGGAGGAGGAAGCTCGCCACCGGGATCAGGAACCCGAGCCGGGCGAGCGGCTCGGGGAACTTGCGCCCCAGTCCCAATGCCTTCTGCGTGCGCTGCCAGAAGGCTCGCCGCTGCACCCACTCGGCGAAGCCGCCGAAGGGGCACATCGCGCACCACGCCCGCCCGACGACGACCATCATGACGAAGACCAGGCAGAACCACACGTACCAGGTGATGGCGGCGCCGAAGTTGAGCCCGGGGATCGCCGTCCCGGCCAGCCCGACGAAGATCACGGTCCAGAAGACGATCTGGTTCGGCAGGATCAGGAGGAACTGGAACTTCCGGTTGCGCACGAGGCGCGCGACGAGCGGGTTGCGCGTCAGCTCCAGCCCGGGCTCCGGGTCCGACGCCGCGAACCGCTCCGTGATTCCCGTCCGGGTCGGA
>JAKAOD010000374.1 GCA_021823365.1 Actinomycetes bacterium
GCTCTACGACGAGCTGACCGCGTTCGAGAACGTCCGGTTCGCAGTGCGCGCCGCTGGCGCGGGCACGGACCGGGTCGGCCCCGCGCTCGACCGGCTCGGCCTCACCGGCCGGCTCCGCAGGACGCCGGCGGCGCGGATGTCGGCCGGCCAGCGGCGGAGGACGGCGCTCGCAGTGCTCGTCGCGCGCGGGCCGGAGCTGTGGCTCTTGGACGAGCCCCACGCGGGGCTCGACGCGGACGCCCGCACGATCGTGGGATCGCTCGTCGAGGAGGCGGCTTCATCGGGCGCGGCAGTCATGCTGACCTCGCACGAGCCAGACCTCGCGGTCCCGCTCGCGGACCGTGTGGCGGTCATGTCGGGTGGGCGGGTCGGCGAGGTACGCGCGGGAGGAAGAGGTGCGACGGCGACCGAGCGAGTGCTCGTGGCCTTGTCTCAGGATGTCGTCGATGTGGCATGACGCGCTTCTCGTCGCGGGGAAGGACGTCCGGATCGAGCTGCGCTCGCGCGTGGCGCTCTGGCAGGTCCTGCCCTTCGCGGTGCTCGTCCTGGTGCTCTTCGGGTTCGCTCTCGGCCCGGGCCCTGCCGCGTTGCGCACCGCTGCGCCCGGCCTCTACTGGCTAGCCGTCCTCTTTACGACCGTGCTCGCGACGCAGCGAAGCGTTGCCATCGAGTCAGGGGAGGGGACCCGTGACGGGCTGCGGCTCTCGGGCATCGATCCGGCAGGCGTGTTCCTCGGGAAGGCGGCGGCGGTGGCGATCCAGCTCATCGCCGTCCAGGTGCTGCTCGGCGCCGGCATCGTCGTGCTCTTCGACGTCCACGTGCAGACCTGGTGGCTCGCGCTCGTCGCGTCGGTGCTCGCCACCGTCGGGCTGTCCGCGGCCGGCGTCCTCTACGGGGCGTTGTCGGCGGGCCTCCGGGTGCGCGAGACGCTCCTGCCGCTGCTCGTGCTCCCGATCGTGGCGCCCGTGCTGATCGCTGGCTCTCGAGCGTGGTCTGCGGCAGTGAGCGGTGCGGTCGCGTCAGGGGCGTCCTGGCTCAAGATCTTGGGTCCCTTCGCCGCCGTGTACCTCGCGGTCGGTGTCGCGCTCTACGGACCGCTGCAGGAGACTGCGTGACCGACCGGGCGCGATGGGTGACGCGCGTAATCGGTGGTGCCGCGTTGGTGACGACCGCGCTCACGGTCTGGCTCGGTCTGTGGGTCACCCCGCCGGCCAAGGTCATGGGGACACTCGCGCGCCTTCTCTACCTTCACCCGCCCATCGCCTGGGTGGCCCTCTACTGCGCATTCGGTCTCGCGGCTCTCTCGAGCGTCCTGTACCTGTGGAGGCGCACCCGGTCGCTCCTGTGGGACCGCATCGGTGCGTCGGCGGTCGAGGTCGGGGTCGTGTTCACCGCGCTGACGCTGGTGACCGGCTCCCTGTGGGGGCGGCCGACCTGGGGCGTCTGGTGGACGTGGACAGCGCGGCTCACGTCGACCGCCCTCCTGCTCGTACTCTTCCTCGGCTACCTGGCATTGCGCCGGGTGCCCGCCGACCCGGACGTCCGCGCGCGGCGATGTGCGGTGGCCGCGCTCGTCGCATTCGTCGACGTGCCGATCGTCGCGTTCTCGGTGGACTGGTGGCAGACGCTCCACCAGCGCGGGACGGTGCTGAACCCGGGCCTCACATTGAAGGTGCACGGCTCGATGGCGTGGACGATGGGTCTCGGATTCCTCGCCATGACCCTCGTGTTCGTGTGGATGGTGCTCGTCCGGTACCGCGTGGAGGTCCTCTCCGACCGGATCGGCGAGGAGGATCTCGAGGTCTCGCTCTCGGAGCGCTGGGCGGAAGGCGCGGCCGTCGCCGACGCGTCCGTTGCCCACGTGACGGTTCCGCTTGCCGTTCCCGACGTCGTGCCGGGCGCTTCGTCCGGCCGAGAGCCAGTCGTCGAGCCTGCCCCAGAGCCTCTGGGAGGACGGCGTTGAGCTACGTCGACGCGGGGTATGCGATCGCGCTCGCCGTGCTCGCGCTGTACGCGCTCTCGCTGCTCGCGCGACGCCGCCGGCTCGAGCGTGCCGCATCGCGTTCGCTCGCCGCGGGAGCGGTCAACCGAATGGACGCGTCACGGGTCCCTGGGGGGCACGAGACCGTCCGGGGGGACGACGCGTCCGCCCACGCTTCGCGCCGGTGAGCGTGGCGACGGCGCCAGGCAGAGCGGCGCCACCGAGAGCCGCGCGGGCGACGCCGCGTCGCCGACTCCGTCTGCTCCTCGTCTTCGCGCTGCTGGGCGCGGCGATCGCCTACCTGTTGCTCGAGGGCCTCGGGAGCTCACTGGACTACTTCGACACGGTGTCCCAGGCGCTCGCGCACAAGGCGCGGATCGGGACGAGTGTCTTCCGTCTCGAAGGCGTCGTCGTCGGCAACAGCGTGCACCGAACCGCGAAAGGCGCGGACTTCGAGGTGTCGGGCGGCGGCCGGAAGATCGCCGTGCAGAACAGCGGGTCTCCGCCCGAGCTCTTCCAGCCGGGCATCCCCGTCGTCGTCGTGGGCCACTTCGCGTCGCCGGGCTCTGACCTCTTCGTGTCGAACCAGATCATGGTCAAGCACTCGCCCACATACATCGCGGCGCACCCCACACGAGTCCGGGGTCCGAACGGCGAGATCGCCCCCTGATGCTGCCTGCCGTCTTTGGCGCTGCAGGCGTCTGGATCGCATTCGTGGGCGCGCTCGCCGGCGTCGTGGTGTGTGCGGCCGGGCTGGTGCGCGGGGCGGTTGCCCGGGCGGCCGGCCGCCCGACCCTGGCCGCCAGCGACGAAGGGTGCGCCGCCGACGGCGCCAGCACCGCGGCCCTGGACGCAGGGCGCAGCACCACGGCCCTGGACCCAGGTTCCAGCGGGATGCTCGACGGCAGGTGGTTCGCGTTGGTCCTGCTGCTCGGGGCAGGCGTGGCTGTCGCGGCGATGGAGTTCGCGCTCGTCGGCCACGACTTCCACCTGCTCTACGTGGCCGACAACAACGCGAAGGCGACGCCGCTCGTCTACTCGATCACGGGGCTGTGGTCCGCGCTCACAGGCTCGCTCCTCCTGTGGGGCTTCGTGCTCGCGGTTTTCTCGTCGCTGGTCGTGTGGCGGTACCGCACGCGCGCCGGGGACGACGTTGTGCGCTGGGCGATGCTCGTCATGTACGCGTTGTCCGCCTTCTTCTTCGGGCTCATGACTGGGCCCGCCAACCCCTTTCGTACGAGCGCCGCGGCACTGAAGGGCCTGGGGCCGAACGCACTGCTGCAGGACAACCCGCTCGTCGCCGTCCACCCACCGTTGCTCTACATCGGCTTCGTCGGCTTCTCGGTGCCCTTCGCCTTCGCGATCGGGATGCTCGCGACGGGGCGGGTCGGTGAGCTGTGGCAGGCGGAGGTCCGGCGTTGGACGCTGGTCTCGTGGACCGCGCTCACGGTGGGGATCGTCCTCGGAGCATGGTGGTCCTACCAGGTGCTGGGATGGGGGGGCTTCTGGGGCTGGGACCCGGTCGAGAACGCGGCGCTGATGCCGTGGCTCTGCGGCACCGCCTATCTGCACTCCGTCCTCGTCCAGGAGCGCAGGGGGCTCTTTCGAGTCTGGAACCTGTCACTGTCGATCGCGACCTTCTCGCTGACGGTCCTCGGCACGTTCCTCACCCGTTCGGGCGTGGTCGAGTCCGTGCACAACTTCACCGAGTCCGATGTCGGGCCGGAGCTGATCGCCCTGTTCGCGCTCGTGGCGGTAATCGGGTTCGGCCTGATCGCGTGGCGCGGCGACCGGCTCCGCTCGCCGGTCGGCGTCGACGCGCCGCTCGGGCGCGAAGGCGCGTTCTTG
>JAKAOD010000375.1 GCA_021823365.1 Actinomycetes bacterium
ACCTACACGAGCGAGGCCTACGCCTACTCGGTGCAGTCGGCGCTCGACAAGCTGAAGAAGTGACCCCCGTGGCGCCGCCGGCCCCAGGCGTCGTGCACGTCGAGCACGTCATGGGCACCGCGGTCTCTCAGGAGCCCGCAGGTCCGAACATCGCATGGCTGTGGAGGATCGTGAGCGAGTACGGGGGCACGAGGTCGACACCGTCGGGCTTGTAGAGGTAGCCGGGAGCCGCGCCCGGCACGCCCGTGTGGCCGTACTGCCACACGATCTGGTTCGTCTTCGGGTCGACGACGATCACGCGATGGTTCCAGTCGTCGTTCACCATGACGTCACCGTTGGGGAGCGACATGGCGAGGGAGGGCTGGGCGAGAGCCTGCGCGCCGGTCGGCGCGTAGCGCCATACGACCTGCCCGGTCGAGGTGAACTCGACGACCTGGCCGGGGACCGAGTAGTCCGCGGTGATGAAGACGTTGCCGCGAACCTGGTTGGTGTCCGACGGGTACAGGACGCCCGGCGGGTTGGTGGACCACAGCACCTGGTTGGTCCTGAGGTTGAAGCCGTCCACCCAATCGCCGTCGATCTCGGTCACGACCCAGTTGCCGTCCGACAGGGGAAAGACCCCGTTGGGGCTGCCCCAGCGTGTCGGCGGTGTGTGCAGGCAGGACTGCGTGGTCTGACCGATCACCTCGACCGGTGAGTGGCTCGGCGGCCGCAGGAGGAGGATCCGGCAGTTCCTGATGTCCGCGAGCACGACGTCGCCGTTCGGCAGCATCATCGCGTCGTCGGGGTTGTTCAGGTAGTTCGGCGACGACCCGAAGACACCCGGATGGCCGTATCGCCAGATGATGTGGCCGGTCGCGACCGAGATCTCCGAGACGACGAAGTTGTCCTCCTGGGTGACGATGATGTCCTGACCATTCGGAGTGAAGAACGCGTCGTCGGGTGTGCGGAACGTCTGGCCGGGCAAGAGGTCGCCGGGCTTGGGGAATTGCCACACGATGTTGCCTTGCGGGTCGACGATGATGAGACGGTTGTTGTTCCGATCTGCGATCAGCACGTCGGTCGGCAGCGCGGACGGCTGTGAGCCGGGCGCGAGGTTCGGGCCCGGCTTCAGGTGGGCGGTTGTGGAGTAGCCGTGAGGTGCGTAGAAGGGGAGCGCGTACCGGCCGGAGCGGCGCGCGCGCCGTTGCGGGTGTGGGGCAGGACGACCGAGATGCGCGCCAGAGGTCCCGACGTAGAGCGCGATGACCACGACGAACGACAGCGCGATGAGCGTACGGGCCAGCCGTGCGCGTCGTCGGGAGGAAGAGGAGCGGGTTCGTCGCGAGGGGGGAGCTCGGTGCGTGGTAGCACGATATGTCCCGTCAGCCCGGAAAGCTGAACATGTGCCGGACATTCGCTGAGAATGTGCCGCGCACGTGCAGCACGACCAGTGACGAGGATCTCTTAATCTTCCCTTTATGCGAGACGCACAGACTGCGCAGATGGGACTCTCGAGGCGAGCACGCTCCATGGCAGCTGCACGCTCCATGGCAGCTGCACGCTCGGCGACCGCCGGTCTCGCACTCGTGCTCTGTGCGCTGGGAGTGCTGAGCCCGATGGCGACGAGCCCGGCGTCGGCGGCGCAGCGCGCGCACGATGCGGCGGCGGCGACGACGCAAGGCGCGCACGCACGTCACCGGGAGCGACGGAGGGTGCACGCGCAACGCGCGCCGTCGGTGGTGGTGTCGATGGCGTCGTGGCGCCTGCCGAACGGGCTCTCGCGTGCGGGTGCCGCGCCGCTTCCAAACGGCCGCGTCCTGCTGCTCGCCGGCCTGCTCGGCTCGGGGGCGAGCTCTGCAGACGTCGGCGTGCTCGACACCGCGACCGGCAGGTTGACGTCCATCGCCACGCTGCCCTCCCCCACGCACGACGCGGGGAGCGCCGAGCTGGACGGTCGTGCCTTTCTCTTCGGCGGCGGCCAGAGCGTGCCGTTCGCGCTGGTCCAAGGGGTCACGATCCCGAGATCGCTCGGTCCAGGCACTGCCGTGTCCGCGACCGTCACCGGGCAGCTGCCGCAGCTGCGGGCGGACGACGAAGCGGTGACCGTGGGGCGGGCTGCGTACGTCGTGGGAGGGTACGACGGCTCGATCGGGGACGCTGCGGTGCTCGAGACGGCCAACGGGTCTACGTTCTCGACCTTCGTCACATTGCCGGTCGCGGTCCGCTATCCGGCGGTCACGGCCGCGAACGGCGTCATCTACGTCTTCGGCGGGGAAGCGGAGCAAGGTGGCACGACAAGCGAGTTCTCGACACCTGCGGGCTCGACAACACCTCCCCCGGGCCAGCAGGTCGCCGTCGTCCAGGAGATCGACACGCGCACGCACACCGCGAGGGTCGTCGGGTCCCTCCCGCACGCCCTGCAGGGAGCTGCGGCCTTCGATCTCGGTGGGCACATCTATCTCGCCGGCGGCGACAGCTACCCGCCTGGATCGGCTCCGGTGTCCGGTTCGACGGTCTGGTCCTTCGACCCGTCGACCGTGTCGTTCCGGGTCGCCGGCCACCTCGCCGCTCCGGTCTCCTACGCCGCGGTGGCAGTCGAGCATCGCGTGGCCTGGCTCATCGGCGGCGAGCGCAACGGAGTCCCCGTCGCAAGTGCCCAGAGGGTCAGGCTGCGGGCGATCCGGTGAGCGGGCGCGGTCGGGCGCTCCGGTGAGCGAACCGGGTCGGGCGCCCCCGTGACGGGTCGGGCGCAGCTGCCCGAGGTGCCAGGGCGCGCCCTGGGTCACCCCTCTTGCGTCGGGCGCGCGCCGTTCGACGGGAGGTGCCGGCGCATCCGGCCGGCGAGGAACGGCACCAAGAGGTTGGCGGTCGCGGGCACGGCGGCTGCGAGGAGCCGCTCCCTGCGCAGCGCCGACAGGCACTCGCGCGCGCGGGCCCGGTCGCCGAGTCGGGCGAACGCGAGGGCGAATCGGAGGTGGTGCCAGGCTCGCAGCTCCCGGCCACGCGGTCCTGGGAACGGGAGCAGCTCGCGGCGGACGATCTGGAGCACGGCGTCGTGATGGCGTCGCAGGTTCTTCGAGTAGCCCGTCGCCACGTCCCGGTAGGAGACGAGAGGGGCGTCGAGCTTGATGACCGGGCCGAACCGGGAGAGCCGCAACCACAGGTCCCAGTCCTCAGCGCCGTCGAGCTGGGGTGAGAACCCGCGGGCCCGCGCGAAGGCGTCCCGCCGCATCAGCACGGTCGAGGTCTGGAAGCGATTGAGCACGAGCAGGTCGTCCGTCGAGATCGACGTCACCGCGAGCTCGGCCGGCAGAGGTGGCGGCCGGCCGCGTACCCAGTCGGACGCGCACAGCACCGCCCGGTGCTCCGCCAGTGCCGCGACCTGGCGCTCCAGCTTGCCCTCCTGCCACAGGTCGTCGGCGTCGAGGAAGGCGACGAGCGGCGACGCGGCTGCCGCGACGCCGGCGTTGCGGGCAGCGGACGGGCCGAGGCAGGGCTGCTCGACCAGCCGCACCGCCGTGCCGAACGATCGCGCGACGGCGGACGTGCCGTCGGTCGAGCCGTCGTCCACCACGATCACCTCGTCGGGACGGCGCGTCTGACCGAGCGCCGAGGAGATGGCTGCGGGCAAGGTGCCCTCCGCATCGTGCGCAGGGATCACCACGCTGACGCGCAGGTCGTCGGGCGACGCTCGCCGCTCCTGCCGTGCCGCCAGCGCCAGGCGCGCCGCCACCCGGTCGTCGAAGGGGACCAGGCAGTCGCCGAAGCGCTGGTGCGTCTCGTGCCCGCGGCCGCTGACGAGGAGCACGTCCCCGGGGCCGAGCGCCTCGACG
>JAKAOD010000376.1 GCA_021823365.1 Actinomycetes bacterium
CCGGGTGTCGATGGACATCGGCGGGACCTTCACCGACGTCGTCGCCTACGACGAGCACGGGCGCGACTACGCCGCCGGCAAGTGCTCGACGACGCCGGCCGACCTGACCGAAGGCGTCTTCTCCGCGCTCGAGCAGGTCGTCGACTCGCCGGCCGACATCTCTTTCACGGTGCACGGCACGACGCAGGGTCTCAATGCCTTCCTCGAGCGCCGGGGATCGAGGGTCCTGCTCCTCGTCACCGAGGGCACCGGCGACGTGTACCAGATCGCACGCGGGCCCCGGATGAACCTCTACGACCTGCACTACCGCAAGCCGGCGCCGCTCGTGCGCCGGCGCGACACGGTCGAGATCCCCGGACGGCTCGACTACTCGGGGAGCGAGCGGAGCCCTCTCGACGAGGAGGCGGTGCGCCAAGCCGCGAAGCGCTTCGCCGCGGAGGGGTTCGAGGCGCTGGCGATCGCCTTCCTCTTCGGCTACCGGAACCCGGCGCACGAGCTGCGGGCCGCCGAGATCCTTCGCGAGGAGCTCGGCGAGCACGTCTCGATCTCGCTCTCGCACCAGGTCGCCCGCGAGTGGCGCGAGTACGAGCGCACGTCGTCGACGGTGCTCGACGCCTACATCGGCCCGACGGTGCGCCGGTACCTCGAGCGCCTGGAGGGCGAGATGCGCCGCCGGGGACTCGGCGTCACGCTGCACGTCATGCAGTCGAGCGGAGGGATGGTCTCGGCGTCGGCAGCGCGCGACGTCACGCTCCAGACCCTGCTCTCGGGACCGGTCGGCGGGACGATGGGCGGCGTCGCGCTCGCACGCCTCCTCGGGAGGCCGAACCTCATCTGCGTCGACATGGGGGGAACGAGCTTCGACGTGAGCCTCGTGGTCGACGGCAAGCCCGACGTCTCGACCGAGACGGAGATCGAAGGCTTTCCCCTCCTCATGTCCGTCGTCAACATCCACACGATCGGAGCGGGCGGCGGGTCGATCGCCTACGAGGAGGCCGGTGGGCTGCGCGTCGGCCCGGAAAGTGCGGGAGCCGAGCCCGGGCCCGTCGCGTACGGTCGCGGCGGGACCCGCCCGACGGTCACGGATGCCAACGTGGCCCTCGGTCGCGTCGACCCGTCCTGGTTCGCCGGCGGGCGGCTGAGCCTCGACGCCGGCGCCGCACGCGCGTCGCTTGCGGCGCTCGGCGAGCGGTTCGGCCTTTCGACGACCGCTCTGGCAGAGGGGATCTGCGACGTCGTCAACGCGAACATGGGCCAGGCCATCCGCACGCTCACCGTGGCGAAGGGCATCGAGCCTCGGGGCTTCTCGCTCGTCGCCTTCGGCGGTGCCGGCGCGATGCACGCGGTCTTCCTCGCGCGCGAGCTCGAGATCCGCGAGGTGATCGTGCCACCGCTGCCGGGCGCCTTCTCCGCCTGGGGGATGCTCGAGACAGCGGTGCGCTCGGACTTCTCGCACGCCTTCTACGCCGGCCTCCAGCGCGCCGATCGCGCGGAGCTTGCGAAGCTGCTCGAGGAGATGGAGCTCGAGGGGCGATCGGCCCTGTCGGGCCAGGGCGTCGCCGAGCCCGCCGTCCGCGTCGTGCACTCGCTCGACCTTCGCTACGAAGGGCAGGAGTACACGCTCGTCGTCGGCCTGGACGGTCTCGAGGAGGTGCGCGGCCCTCGCTTCGAGGAGCTCGTCGCCGGGCGCTTCCATTCGACGCACGAGCGCCGTTTCGGGCACGCCAATCCCGGGGCGCCCATCGAGGTCGTCGCGCTCCGCACCACCGTCCTCGGCGATCTCGGGCGCCCGGACCCTGCTCCCAAGCCGGTCGAGGACGCGCGCAGCTGGCCGTCGGAGCGACGGCGCGTCGTGTTCGCAGGCGAGGAGCACGAGACCGAGGTCGTGCGCCGCGCCGACCTGCCCATCGGGGCGTGCCTCGCCGGCCCGGCGATCGTCGTCGAGGAGACGGCGACCACCGTCGTGCCGCCGGGGTCGTCGTTCCGGGTCGATCCCTTCGGCACGATCATCATCGACGTCGGCCCCTGAGCCGGGGCCAGAGCGACGAGGAGCACACGAGCGAGATGACGACCACGGTTCCCGCAACCACGGCCACGACCCTGACCGGCTCGGACGAGGTCGATCCGATCACGACGGAGATCATCCGTTCCGGGCTGAACGCCGCCGCCGACGAGATGAACGCCACGCTGATCCGCTCGGCGTACACGCCGGTGATCTACGAGATGAAGGATTGCTCGGTCGGCCTGCTCGACGACCGCCACCAGATCCTCGGCCAGTCCGCGGGGCTGCCGATCTTCCTCGGCAACCTCGAGGTCGTCACCGAGCTCACCGAGCTCGAGATCGGCCGCGAGGGCTGGCGGGAGGGCGACGTCTGGATCCTCAACGACGCCTACCTCGCGGGCACGCACCTGCACGACATGACCGTCTACGGCCCGGTGTTCGTCGGCGAGGACCTCGTCGGCTTCGCGACCTGCCGCGCGCACTGGCTCGACGTGGGCGGCAAGGACGCGGGGAGCCCGACCGACTCGACGAACATCTTCCAGGAGGGCCTGCGCCTCGGGCCGACGAAGGTCGTCACCGGGGGTCAGGTGATCGACTACGTCGTCGACGTGCTCACGCGCAACGGCCGTTTCCCCTACCCGGCCCGCGGGGACCTGTTCGCCCAGATCGCCTGCGTGCGCACCGGTCAGGAGCGCCTCGCGCGCCTCGTCGAGCGCCACGGCATCGACACGGTGCGCCGGGCGCGCGACCAGATCTTCGCCCAGACCGAGCGCCTCGAGAGGGCTGCCGTCGCGGCGATCCCCGACGGTCGCTACACGGCCGAGGGGTCCCTCGACGACGACGGTGTCGTCGTCGGCGAGGAGCGAATGGTCCGCGTCGCGGTCGACATCGCCGGCGACCGGATGACGATCGACCTCTCGGGCACCGACGACATGGCCGCCGGGCCGATCAACTGCGGGGCGCCGCAGGCCGTCTCGGCGGCGCGGGTCGCCTACAAGCTCCTCGTCAACCCCGACCGGCCGGTCGACGGCGGCGCCTTCCGGCCCCTCGAGGTGAAGGTGCGCCCCGGCTCGCTCCTCGCGGCGGAGGAGCCCGCTCCCTGCGAGTGGTACTTCACGCCGCTCGGGCTGCTCATCGACCTCGTCGCCAAGGCGCTCTCTCCGGTGATGCCAGAACGCGTCGCGGGCGCGAGCTACGGCGACTCGATGGTCATCGGCATCGGGGGGATGGACCCGCGCACGGGCGGTCCCTACCTCGTGTACGAGCCGACCGTCGGCGGCTGGGGGGCCTGGCACGGCGGCGACGGACAGGACGCCTTGATCAACAACGTCAACGGGTCGCTCAAGGACGTGCCGATCGAGGTGGCGGAGACGAAGTACCCAGTCTACGTCAGAAAGTACGCGATCCGGCAGGACTCGGGCGGCGCCGGCCAGTGGCGCGGCGGCAACGGCGTCGAGCGGGAGTACCTCCTCGAGGCCGACGGGACGATGATGCTGTGGTTCGAGCGCTCGAGGACCCCGGGATGGGGCCTGTTCGGCGGGCATGACGCGACGCCGCCGGAGGTCGTGGTCAACGAGGGGCGGCCGGGCGAGCGCCGGATGCTGAAGGTCAACGGGCTCCGCGTCACGCGCGGCGACACCGTCACGTGCCGGACCGGCGGCGGCGGCGGGTGCGGTGATCCGCGCCGGCGCAGCCGGGAGGCGGTGGAGGCCGACCTCGCCGACGGCGTCATCTCGCTCGAGGCCGCCGGCGAGCTCTACGGCTATGCACCAGGTCAGGCAACAAGTGGGGAGAGCGTGAGCTCGAGAA
>JAKAOD010000006.1 GCA_021823365.1 Actinomycetes bacterium
GTTCGGCGCCGTCCTCGCCGGCGCGGCGGGCTGGCGCGCCTACGGAGCCTGCCGCGAGGCGGCTGGGGGCTGCGCGGCGGCGAAGTGAGCGTGCACATTCGGCGGCCGGACCGTAGGCTTGCCGACGTGAGCACGGCAGGCGGCGCTGCGAGCCCGGCCAGCGGAGAGGCGCGCGGAGCGGGCGCGGGTGGGACGCCCGTCGCCATCGGGGTCGACTTCGGCACCGAATCGGGCCGGGTCCTCGCCCTCGAGCTCGCGAGCGGGAGGGAGCTCGCGGCGGAAGAGGTCCGCTACCCGCACGGGGTGATCGCCGAGGCCCTGCCGGACACCGGCGAGGTGCTCGGGCATGACTGGGCCCTCCAGCACCCCCTCGACTACGTCGAGGTCCTCGAGCGCGGCATCCCTGCGGCGCTGAAGGCGGGCGCGTTCGACCCCCGGCGGGTCGTCGGGCTCGGGGTCGACTTCACCTCCTGCACGGTGCTGCCCGCCCTCTCCGACGGGACGCCGCTGTGCACCCTCGAGCGCTGGCGGCGCCACCCGCACGCCTGGCCCAAGCTCTGGAAGCACCACGCCGCCCAGCCCTACGCCGACCGCCTGACCGCCGTCGCCGAGGAGCGCGGCGAGACGTTCCTCTCGCGCTACGGCGGGAGGATCTCCTCGGAGTGGTACTTCCCGAAGCTCCTGCAGATCCTCGACGAGGACCGGGCCGTCTACGACGCCGCCGACGTCTTCGTCGAGGCGACGGACTGGATCGTCTGGCACTGCACCGGGGAGGAGGTGCGCTCGGCCTGCGCCGCCGGCTACAAGGCGTTCTGGTCGGCGCGCGAGGGCCTCCCCTCGCCGGAGTACTTCCAGGCCGCCTACCCCGAGCTCGCCTCGCCGGCCGCCAAGCTCGGGACCCGCTTCGTCCCGAACGGCGCCCGGGCCGGGCGGCTCCGCCAGGAGGTCGCCGCCCGCGTCGGCCTGCCTGCCGGGATCGCCGTCGCCGCCGGGAACGTCGACTCCTTCGTCTCGGTGCCCGGCGCCGGCGTCGAGCGGCCCGGCGTCTTCGTCATGGTCGTGGGGACCTCGATCTGCGACATGGTCGTCCACCCCGACGAGGTGCGCCTGCCCGGGATCACCGGCGTCGTCCACGAGGGGATCCTCCCGGGTCTCTACGGCTACGAGGCGGGCCAGCCCGCCGCCGGCGACATGTTCGCCTGGTACGTCGACCGCCTGCTCGCCCCGGGGGCGCCCGCGACCGTCCCCGGCGGGGGCGCGAACGGCGGGGGCGCGATCAGCGGCCAGGTGGCGGCGCGAGCCGACCGCTACGCCGAGCTCGAGGCGGCTGCCGGGGCGCTCGCCCCGGGATCGACCGGACTCGTCGCCCTCGACTGGTGGAACGGCAACCGCTCGGTCCTGGCCGACGCCGACCTCTCCGGCGTCCTCGCCGGGCTCACGCTCTCCAGCCGGCCCGAGGAGGTCTACCGGGCGCTGCTCGAGTCTGTCGCATTCGGGACCCGGCGCATCGTCGACAACTTCGTCGAGCACGGGCTCGGCATCGACCAGATCGTCGCCTGCGGCGGGATCGCGGAGAAGAGCCCGGTGATGATGCAGCTGATCTCCGACGTGACAGGACGCGTCGTCGAGGTGCCGTCCTCGCCGCAGATCCCCGCCCGCGGCGCCGCGCTGTTCGGGGCGGTGGCGGCCGGCGCGGAGGAGGGCGGGTTCGCCGGGGTCGCCGAGGCGGTCGCCGCGCTCCGCCCTCCGCTCGCCCGCACCTACCGGCCGTCCCGCGCGGCCGGCGAGACCTACGCCGAGGTGTACGCCGTCTACCGCTCGCTCCACGACCTGCTCGGCCGGGACAGGGTGGAGTGGCTGCACGCCCTCAAGCAGATCCGCCGCCGGGTCGCCGCGCAGTGAGCGACACGGCGCTCGAGAAGCTGCGTGAAGAGGCCCTCCGCGCGAACCTCGCGCTCCCTGCCGCCGGCCTCGTGAAGCTGACGTGGGGCAACGCGAGCGCGATCGACCGCGAGCGCGGCCTCGTCGTGATCAAGGCGAGCGGCGTCTCCTACGCGACGGCGACCGCCGCCGACATGGTCGTCGTGGACCTCGACGGCGCTGTCGTCGAAGGCGGCCGCCCCTCGACCGACACGCCTACGCATCTCGCCCTCTACGCCGCATTCCCGGAGCTCGGCGGCATCGTCCATACCCACTCGACGTACGCGACGGCGTGGGCGCAGGCGGAGCGGCCGATCCCCATCCTCGGGACGACGCACGCCGACCTCTCGCCGCTCGCCGTCCCGCTCTCGCGCGCCCTCACCGCGGAGGAGGTCGAGGGCGCCTACGAGGCGAGCACCGGGACGGTGATCGTCGAGGCCCTCGCCGGGCGCACGACGGCCGAGGTCCCGGCAGTGCTGGTGCGGTCGCACGGCCCGTTCTGCTGGGGGCGGAGCCCCCAGGCGGCGGTCGAGAGCGCGGTCACGCTCGAGGAGGTGGCGCGCATCGCCCACCTGACCGAGCAGCTCCGGCCCGGCGGGCCCGAGCTCGCCGGCTTCGTCCGGCAGAAGCACTACGAGCGCAAGCACGGCCCGCACGGCTACTACGGCCAGGCGGGATAGGGCCGGGTAGCCGGCGAGTGGCGCACCGCGCCGCCGAGCTGACCCCGGGCGAGACGCCGCCGCCCGGTCCGTGCCCGGCGTGCAGCCTCGAGCACCGGGTCCCGATCGAGGAGATCGTCATCGGGCGCGACGCCCGGGAGCGCCTCGGCGCGTACCTCGACGCCAGGGCTTGGCGGCGACTGCTCCTCGTCGTCGACGCCAACACGGCCGACGCCGCCGGGGACGATCTCGCCGCCGACCTCGCCGCGGCCGGGCACCGGGTCGAGCTGCAGCGCTTTGCGCACCGTCACGGCCTCCTCGCCGACGAGGAGGCCGTCGGGGCCGTGCGGGACCGGGTCGCGGCGCACCACCCCCAGGTGCTCCTCGCCGTCGGCTCCGGCGTGCTGACCGACGTCACGCGCTACGCCTCGTTCCTCGAGCGCCGCCCGTTCCTTTCCGTGCCGACCGCGGCCTCGATGGACGGCTACGCCTCGGGCGTGGCGGCGATGCAGTTCGAAGGCGTGAAGGTGTCGCTGCCGGCGCAGCCGCCGCTCGGGATCTTCGCGGACTCCGCCGTGCTCGCCGCGGCCCCGCCCGAGATGCTCGTCTGGGGCCTCGGGGATCTCGCCGGAAAGGCGACGGCGCATTTCGACTGGCTCCTCGCCAACGGCGTCGCCGGCGAGACCTACTGCCCGCTCGTCGCCGGGCGCGTCCTCGAGCCGCTCGGCCGGTGCACGGAGGACGCTGCGGCCCTGCTCGGCGGGGAGGAGTCGGCGGTCGTGACGCTCACCGAGGGCCTCGTCTCCTCCGGCGTCGCGATGGCGATGCTCGGCAGCTCGAGGCCCGCCAGCGGCTGCGAGCACCACGTCTCGCACTTCCTCGACCTGCTCGCCTTCCGGGGGGTGCGCGAGCACGCGCCGCACGGGCTGCAGGTCGGCTACGCCTGCCGCTTCGCCGCCGCCGTCCAGGAGGCCGCGATCGCGCACCTCGGGGAGGCGATGGTCGTCGCGCCGGGCACGACCGGCCCCGACGAGCGCCACTGGTACGGCGAGCAGCTGCTCGCGATCGGGCCCGTGCGCGACGAGAAGCAGCTGTGGTACGCGGCCCACGGCGACGACTGGCCGAGCGCTGCCGACGAGGTCGTCGCGCTCGCCGGTCGCCTCACCGCCGCCTCCGGCGGCTTCGCCGCCGTCGGGCGAGCGCTCGACGTCGCGAGCGTTCCCGCCACGCCCGGCTTCCTCGGCGCCGACTTGGCGACGCTTCGCGGTGCCTTCCGCTACGCCAACCGGCTCCGGAGCCGCTTCACGGTCCTCGACCTGCTGGAGGGGCAGCGCCGCCTCGACGAGGTGATCGAGGAGGTGCTCCCGGCCAGGTAGGAGAGCACGCATGCGAGACCTCCTTCGGTCGTCCGGTGTACCCGGCAGACGGGGGAACGCGGTTCGCGTTCAGACAGGGCGGCGCAGCTCGATGACGCCGAGACCCGCGATGGAGGTGAAATGGCGGAGATTGGCGGTCACGAGCCGCCATCCGAGGCTCAGCGCGCTGGCGGCGATCAGCCGGTCGTGCACGCCGACCTCGCCGCCGGACGCTGCGAGGTCGGCCCAGATGCGCGCGTGGATCCGCGCCGAGCGCAGATCGAAGGGAACGGTCGGGAACGCGTCGAGGACCGCTTCGACGAACGCCTCGCGCCGGGAGCGGTGCTCCGCGGTCGCGCGATGGACGCCATGGAGCAGCTCCGAGGCCGTGATCGCCGCGATGGCGACCTCCTCGTCGGCGTCGACTGCGTCCTCGAGCGACGCTGCAAGAAGCGGGCCGAAAGCAGTCCGAGACCCATGGGCCCGGCGCTCGACGTCGATGAGAACGGAGGTGTCTACGAGGGCGCCCATGGGTCGTCCGGGCCGGGCCCGACCGATCGGAGGACCTCCTCCATGTCATCGGCGAACGCGGGATCGGGGTCGGGCAGGACCCGCAGCGCCGCGGCGAGAGCCCCCATGGCGCGACCGCGCGGCGCGGTCGCGGGAGCGACGTCGTCGGGATGGACCAGGGCGAGGACGGGGCGCTCGCGGTTGAGGACGACGACGGTCTCGTGGCGTGCCACCGCGTCTCTCGCGAGGCGAGGAATGCGCACCTCGTCGGCATTGATGCTCGACATGGTCCGAGCATACCGTCTTCCGTGCGCTCTCGTACGGGACCGTACGGGACCGCACGGCTGGTGCTACAGCGGCGCCGAGGGCGACGCCCCTCCGCGGACCGCCAGCCCCGCAAGGACCTCGAGCACGACGCGGTGCGCGTTGTTGACCGTGATGTCGGCCGTGTCGTAGGCGGGAGCGACCTCGACGACGTCGAGCGCGACGAGGGGGACCTCGAGCGCCAGACGGCGCACGGCGCGCAAGAGGTCGACGGGCGCGAGCCCGCCCGGCTCGGGGGTGCCGGTCCCCGGGGCGAAGCCGGGGTCGAGGACGTCGATGTCGACCGAAAGGTAGATCGCGTCGCAGCCGCCCATCGCCTCCTCGACGGCGTCCCCGATCACCGCGTCGAGGCCACGCTCCCAGACCTCCTGCATGAGGTGGTAGCGCATCCCCTGGGCGCGCATCCACCGGAAGACGTCGGCCGGGGGCCAGTAGCCGCGCAGGCCGACCTGGACGAAGCTCTCGCCGCGCACGGCGCCGGACTCGATGAGCCGCCGCATCGGCGTGCCGTGGCTCGCGAGGTTGCCCTCGATCTCGTCGGCGGTGTCGGCGTGGGCGTCGAAGTGGACGACCCCGAGGCGGCCCCAGCCGCGAGCTTGTGCGACGGCGGTCGCCGACGGCCACGTGATCGAGTGGTCGCCGCCGAGGACGACCGGGAAGATCCCCCGGTCGGCGACCTCGCCCACGCGCTCACGGATCGCCGCGTGCGACTCTGCGACCATCCCGTGGGAACAGGTCGCGTCGCCGTAGTCGACGACCTCGAGGGCGTCGAAGATCTCGATCCCGAGGTCGAGGTGGAACGTCCCCGGGCCGTAGGCGAGCGCACGGAGCGCCCGGGGGCCGAAGCGGGCACCAGGCCGATTGGTCGTCGAGTCGTCCCAGGGGGCGCCGACCACGGCGACGTCGGGCTGCCAGCGGTCGAGCTCGGACGGCTCGGTGAGCAGCGGCCGCTTGGCGAAGGTCGCCGGTCCTTGGAAGGAGGGCCCGCCCAGCTGGCGCGCCAGCCCCGGCGGGAGGTCCCGGTCGGGGCTCATCGACCGGCGCTCGCCGGCGCGGCGGCTCGCCCCTGGCCCGCCGGAGCACTCGGTCGGCGTGCTCCCATCCTCGCGACGATACGCTGCAGCGGTGGAGCGAGGCGACCTCGTCGCGGACTTCACGCTGCCGGACGAGACCGGCGCCCCCCGCTCGCTCTCGGAGCTGCTCGCCACCGGTCCGGTCGTCCTCTTCTTCTACCCGGCAGCGATGACGAAGGGCTGCACGTCGGAGAGCTGCCACTTCCGGGACCTCGGCGCGGAGTTCGCCGCCCTCGGGGCGAGCCGCGTCGGCGTCAGCGCCGACCCGGTGGGCAAGCAGCGCCAGTTCTCGGCGATGCACGGGCTCGACTATCCGTTGCTCTCCGACCTCGACGGCGCGGTGGCTCGGCAGTTCGGTGTGAAGCGGCGCTTCGGCCCGATCCCGGTGAAGCGGGCGACCTTCGTCATCGACACCGGCTCGCGAGTCCTCGAGGTGATCTCGAGCGAGACGCGCATGTCGGTGCACGCCGACCGGGCGCTCGCAGTCCTGCGCCAGAGGGCGGCGACCGCCTGACGGCGACCGCCGGGGGGCGGTGCGGTCGGGGCGCCCCGTTAACCTCGCCCCGTGCCGCGGCCCCGGGTGCTCGTCGACACCGGGCCGCTGCGCCGGTTCCCGCAGTACCGGCGACTGTGGTCCGGCTTCCTCGTCAGCACGCTCGGCAACCAGCTGACCGTCGTCGCCGTCCCCTACCAGGTCTACGCGCTCACGCGGTCCTCGTTCGACGTCGGCCTCGTCAGCCTGGTCCAGCTCGGTCCCCTCCTCGTCGGGGCCCTCGTCGGCGGCACGCTCGCCGACGCGCTGGACCGGCGACGCCTGCTCGCCGCCGCCCAGGTGCTGCTCGCCTCGACGAGCGTCGGCCTCGCCCTCAACGCCGCCTCGACGCGCCCGGCGCTGTGGCCGCTGTTCGTGTGCAGCGCCTGCCAGGCCGGGTTCTCCGGGATCTCCAACCCGACCCGCACGGCGATCGTCGTCTCGGTCGTCGACCGCCCCTCGCTCGTCTCGGCGAACGCCCTCTGGCAGGCGCTGTTCCAGTTCGGCCAGATCGGCGGGCCGGCGCTCGGCGGGGTGCTCATCGGCCGGCTCGGCGTCGGGGGCGTGTACTGGATCGACGTCGCAAGCTACGGCGCCGCCATCGCCTTCGTCCTCAGGCTTCGGCTGCCGCCTCGCCCGGCTGGCGGGCCCCGCCGGGAGCTCGGCTTCCGATCCGTCGCCGGGGGCCTCGCCTACCTCCGGGGCCACCAGGTCCTCCAGTCCGTCTTCCTCGTCGACCTGAACGCGATGGTCTTCGGCCTGCCCCGCGCCCTGTTCCCCGCCCTCGGCATCGCCCGCTTCCACGGCGGCGCCGGCACCGTCGGGCTGCTCTACGCCGCGCCGGGCGTCGGGGCGCTGGCGGCGGCGCTGTCGACGGGCTGGGTCGCCGCGCTGCGGCGCCAAGGCCGCGCCGTGCTGATCGCCGTCGCCGCCTGGGGCGCGGCGATCACCGCCTTCGGGCTCGTCGGACAGCTGTGGCTCGGCCTCGTGCTGCTCGGGCTCGCCGGGGGCGCCGACGTCGTCTCTGCGGTCCTGCGCGCGACGATCCTGCAGACCGTGGCGCCCGAAGGGCTGCTCGGGCGCCTCCAGGCGGTCCAGACGGCTGTCGTCGCCGGTGGGCCGCGTCTCGGGGACCTCGAGGCGGGCTCCGTCGCCGCCCTCGCCGGGACGGAGGCGTCGGTCGTCTCGGGCGGCCTGCTCTGCCTCGCCGGGGTCGTGGTCCTGGCGCGGCTCCTGCCGCGCTTCGCCGCGCTGCAGCTCCACGCGCGCCCGGGCGCGGGGCGGGCGCACGAGGCGCCCCAGGGCCGTGCGGCGGGTCCTGCCAGCGTCGACGCCCCCGCCGCTGTGGACGGTCCTGCCGGTGTGGAAGGGTAGGGGCATGAAAGTAGGCGTCATCGGTGCGACAGGACCGGCGGGACGCGCCCTCGCGGCGCGCCTCGCCGCCGCCGGAGCCGCCGTCGTGCTCGGCTCGCGCTCCGCGGAGCGCGGCGAGCAGGCGTCGGCGGAGCTGCGCGAGCGCTGGGCCGATCGCTCGCTCGAGCTCTCCGGCGGGACGAACGAGACCGCCGCGGGGGCCGAGATCGTCGTCCTGGCGACGCCTCACGAGGGCGTCGCCGAGACGGCGGCCGGGCTCGAGGAGCTCCTCGCCGGCAAGGTCGTCGTGTCGATGGTGAACGGCCTCCAGCGCGTCGGCGGAGAGCTCGAGGCGGTGATGCCCGCCCGCGGGTCGTACGCCGCCACCGTCCAGGCGTTGCTGCCGCGCTCGTCGGTCACGGCCGCCTTCCACCACCTCCCGGCGCGCCGCCTCGGCGACCTCGGCCGCCCGCTCGACGCCGACGTGCTCGTGTGCGCCGACTCGCCCCATGCCGCCGCCCGCACGGCCGAGCTCGTCGAGACGATGCCGGGGCTGCGCGCGGTGTGGGCGGGATCGCTCGCCGCCGCCGGGCCGGTCGAGGCGCTGACCGCCGTCCTGGTGAACGTGAACATGCGCTACCGCTCCCACGTCGCCCTCCGCCTCGACGGGCTCCGGCCGGCCGACAGGGGCGCGTAGGACGATGGCGATCCGGCTCTACGACACGGCGCAGCGCGAGGTCGCCCCCTTCGAGCCCGGGCCCGTCGTGCGCATGTACACCTGCGGGATCACCCCCTACGACTCCGCCCACCTCGGGCACGCCGCGACCTACCTCGCCTACGACGTCCTCCAGCGACGCCTGCGGGACCTCGGCCACGAGACTCGCTGCGTGCGCAACATCACCGACGTCGACGACGACATACTCCGCAAGGCGCGCGAGCTCGACGTCCACTACCTCGACCTCGCCGCCGAGGAGAGCAAGCGCTTTGAGGAGCAGATGTGCGCTCTCGGGCTCATCCCGCCATACCGCGAGCCGAGGGCGACCTCCGCGATCCCCGACATCCTCGGCTTCATCCAGGCGGTGCTCGACGCCGGGCACGCCTACCGCTCGGCCGGCGCCGTCTACTTCGACGTCTCCTCCTCGGAGCGTTTCGGCCGGCTGAGCCGGCTCGGTCGCGGCGAGATGCTCACCCTCGCGCGTGAGCGAGGGGGCAACCCTGACGACCCGGCGAAGCGCGACCCGCTCGACTTCGTGCTCTGGCAACCCTCGCTCCCGGACGAGCCGTCGTGGGAGTCGGCGTGGGGCCCGGGTCGGCCGGGCTGGCACGTCGAGTGCTCGGCGCTGGCGCTGCGCGAGCTCGGGACGACGCTCGACCTGCACGGAGGTGGCGACGACCTCGTCTTCCCGCACCACGAGTGCGAGTCGGTGCAGTCCGAGGCGGCGACCGGCCAGGAGTTCGTGCGCCACTGGATGCACGTCGGGATGGTCCGCCTCGACGGGGAGAAGATGTCGAAGTCGCTGGGCAACCTCGTCTTCGTCGGCGAGCTGCTGAAGGATCACGAGCCCGCCGCGCTCCGCCTCGCCCTGCTCTCGCGTCACTACCGATCGAGCTGGGACTGGGTGCCGGAGATGCTCGAGGAGGCAGAGGCGCGCCTCGACCGCTGGCGGGCGTCGGGCAAGGGCGAGGGAGCCCTCGAGGAGGTGCGCGCCCGGCTCGACGACGACCTCGACGCGCCCGGCGCCCTTCAGGCGGTCGACGAGGCGGCCGCGGCCGGCGACGGCGTCTCGGCGGCGGCGGCGCTGCTCGGCGTCGAGCTCGCGGCGGCCGGCGGGTCGCGATGAGCGCTCCGGAGGCGGATCGGCGCCCTTGCCAGGCTGCCGGCAAGGCTGCCGGCGGGGTGACAGGCGCGGTGACAGGCAGAGCGGCGGGCGCGGTGACGGTGCAGCTGCCCGACGGCTCGGCGCGCAGCCTCCCGGCCGGGTCGACGGGGGCCGACCTCGCGGCGGCGATCGGGCGTCGCATCGCCCGCGACGCCGTCGCCGCCGAGATCGACGGCGAGCTCGCCGACCTCACTCGAGGGATCCCGGACGGGGCCAAGGTGCGCCTGGTCGTGGACGCGAGCAACGAGGGCCGCGCCGTGCTCCGCCACTCGACGGCGCACGTCCTCGCCCAGGCCGTCTGCTCGCTCTGGCCGGGCGCAGCCTACGCGATCGGTCCGCCGATCGCCGACGGGTTCTACTACGACTTCCAACTTCCCGGAGGCGCCCGCTTCCACGACGAGGACCTCGCCCGCATCGAGGGGCGCATGCGCGAGATCGTCGAGGAGGACCAGCCCTTCGTGCGCGAGGAGCACTCGATCGCCGCAGGGCTCGAGCTCTTCTCCGGCCAGCCGTTCAAGCGCGAGATCATCGAGGGCGTCGCCGCCGCGGCCGGAGCTGCCGACGCGGAGCTCGTCGCCGAGGCGGGCCGGGGCGGGGCCGGCGTCAGCACCTATCGCAACTCGCCTGCCTTCGTCGACCTCTGCCGCGGGCCGCACGTCCCCTCGACCCGCCGCCTCGGCCACTTCCGCCTGACGCGCGTCGCCGGCGCCTACTGGCGGGGCGACGAGCACCGGCCCCAGCTCCAGCGGATCTACGGCACCGCGTGGGAGTCCGAGCAGGCGCTCGCCGAGCACCTGCACCGCATGGAGGAGGCCGAGCGCCGCGACCACCGCCGCCTCGGGGTCGAGCTCGACCTGTTCTCCTTCCCCGACGAGATCGGCTCGGGACTGGCGGTGTTCCACCCCAAGGGCGGCCTCGTGCGGCGGATCATGGAGGACTACTCACGCCGGCGCCACGAGGAGGCGGGCTACTCCTTCGTCACGAGCCCGCACATCACCAAGGCCGGGCTGTTCGAGACCTCCGGGCACCTCGAGTGGTACGCGGAGGGGATGTTCCCGCCGATGGAGCTCGACGGCGGGCAGCGGTACTACCTGAAACCGATGAACTGCCCGTTCCACATCCTCATCTACCGCTCGCACCAGCGCTCCTACCGCGAGCTGCCGATGCGCCTGTTCGAGTTCGGCAACGTCTACCGCTACGAGAAGTCGGGCGTCGTCCACGGCCTGACGCGAGTGCGCGGGATGACCCAGGATGACGCCCACATCTTCTGCACCCGGGAGCAGATGGCCGGCGAGATCGCCTCGCTGCTCACCTTCGTGCTCGACCTCCTGCGCGACTACGGGCTCGCGGACTTCCACCTCGAGCTGTCGACCAAGCCGGAGGGCAAGGTCGTCGGCGGCGACGAGGAGTGGGAGGAGGCCACCGAGGCCCTGCGGGTCGCGGGGGGGTCGATGGGCCTCGAGCTCGTCCTCGACCCCGGCGGCGGCGCCTTCTACGCCCCGAAGATCTCGGTCCAGGCGCGCGACGCCATCGGCCGGACCTGGCAGCTGTCGACCATCCAGGTCGACCTGCAGCTCCCGCAGCGCTTCGGCCTGGAGTACGTCGCGACGGACAATGCCCGGCGCCGGCCGGTCATGATCCACCGGGCGCTGTTCGGCTCCGTCGAGCGGTTCTTCGCGGTGCTGCTCGAGCACTACGCCGGGGCGTTCCCGACCTGGCTCGCGCCGGTGCAGGCGAGGGTGCTCCCGGTGCGCGACGACCACGCCGAGCAGGCGGCCGGGCTCGCCGCCGCGCTCCTCGCCGCCGGCCTTCGCGCCGAGCTGGACCCGGCGTCGGAGCCCCTCGGGACCCGGGTCCGCCGCGGCCGCCTGGAGAAGGTTCCCTACCTGCTCGTCCTCGGCGACGACGACGTGGCGGCGGGCACGGTCGGGCTGAACGTGCGCGGCGCCGAGTCGCCGGAGCGCGGGGTGCCGGTC
Organism: Actinomycetes bacterium; assembly: GCA_021823365.1. The sequence continues at coordinate 11,583 of JAKAOD010000006.1, forward strand.
GAGGAGGCGATCGCGAGGATGACCGCCGACTCGGCGAGCCGCGCCGTCTCGCCGGTGGCGGCCGGAGAGCTGCGGGGTGGCTGGGCGTGAGCCTCGACCACCTCTGGGCGGCATGGCGCTCGGCCTACGTCGCCGAGGTGTCGAGCGAGCCGCCCCCGCCGGCCCTCGACGCCGCGAGGGACGGGGAGGGCGGCCCGGGAAGGCGCGAAGAGGCCGAGTGCGTGTTCTGCTGCATATTCGCGAGCGGCGAGGGCGACGAGGTCCACCACGTGATCTGGCAGGGGCGGCTCTCGGTCGTGCTGCTGAACGCCTTCCCCTATTCGAGCGGCCACGTGCTCGTCATGCCCCGGCGCCACGTGGCCGAGCTCGAGGACCTCGAGCCGGAGGAGTCGACCGACGTCTGGGAGGCGGTGCGCCGCTCGGTCCGGGCGATCCAGAAGGCCTATTCGCCCGACGGGTGCAACATCGGTGCCAACCTCGGGCGGGCGGCGGGCGCCGGCATCCCGCGGCACTTCCACCTCCACGTCCTGCCCCGTTGGGTCGGGGACACGAACTTCATGACGACCGTCGCCTCGACCCGGGTGCTTCCCGAGGCGCTGCCGGACTCCTGGTCGAAGCTGCGCGGCGCATGGCCTGGCTGAGGGCCTGTTCGCCGGCGCCGGCGGCCCGGCGGCAGGGCGGTCCGGCGACGCCGCTCCGGCGGTTCGCCGAGGTCGACCTGGTAGCCTCTTGCAGAAGGGACGGGAGGTTCCGATGATCGACGGGCGGCGGCGGCGGGCGACGGCGCCTGTCGCGCCCGGCGGCGCGGAGGTCGCGGCACGCGACGGCGGGGAGCCGGCTGCCGGCGGCGACACCCGGGCTCGCGACGCCGCGCCGGAGAGGCCACCCGCGCCCGGAGCGCCCGGCCAGCCGGCGCGCCCGGCCCTCGGCCGGCAGCGACTGCAGCTTGGCGCACGGCTCGTGCGCCGCGGGGTCTCCGCCGACCACGTGACGGCGCTCGGCGTCGTGCTCGCCGCGGTCAACGCCGTGGTGATCGGCTCCGGCCTGCTCTACCTCGGCACCGTCCTCCTCATCGCCGGCGGGCTGATGGACACGCTCGACGGCGCCGTCGCGAAGGCGGGCGGGACCGCCTCGGCGCGGGGGGCCTTCCTTGACTCGGTCGCCGACCGCGTTGCCGACGCCTTGCTGTTCGGAGGCCTCGCGTACTTCTTCGCGGTGCGCCATCGCCCGGCCGACGCGCTCGCTGCCGTCGCGATCCTCGCCGTCGGGTCGGTGATCTCCTACGAGCGGGCCAAGGCGGAGTCGCTCGGGTTCCAGGCGCGCGGCGGGCTGATGGAGCGGGCGGAGCGGCTGATCGGCCTCGGCTGCGTGCTCACGTTCCACTTCGCGATGATCCCGATCCTCTGGGCGCTGCTGGCGCTCACCTCCGCGACGGCCGCCGGCCGGTTCATGAGGGTCTGGCGCCAGGCGAGCGGTGCCGAGGCGGCGACACGTCCGGGCGGCCTGCGCGCCGCGGCGCTGCGCTCGGGCGCCGGGCGGTCCGGCACCGGTCGCTTCGGGCGCGGGCGGGTGCAGTCGCGCTGGCGCGAGCTGCGGGAGACCGGGAGCGCCCCGGCATGGCGGCTGTCCGGCGCGCCGGGCGCCCGCTGGCGCAACCGCCGGCGGAGCGCGACGCTCTCGACCCGACTGCGCGGCGTGCTCCGCTCCGAGCTCGGCGTCGGGTCCCGGCGCGGCCGGTCGGGCGGGGCGAAGGCCGGTGAGCGCGCCAGGGCGGCCAGGGCATTCCGGCGGCGGATGGACGACGGTCGGTCACGCTGAGCGACACACCAGCTGAACGCTCGCCTCGGGGGAGCGGCAATCGGGCCGCGTTCCTCAAGTACCGCTCGCTCGCGAGGCTGTTCCGCGCCCTGCCCCCCGGCATGGCGGCGGGCGCGGCCGCCGCCGCGGCACGCGCCGTCGCGGCGAGCTCGCCCGAGCGGCGGGCGGTCGTCGCCCGCAATCTCCGCCGGGTGGTGGGGCCCGAGGTGACCGGGACAGAGCTCGACCGGCTCGTGCGGCGGGCGTTCTCCTCCTACGGCCGCTACTGGGCGGACGGCGCCGTCCTCGACGCGTCCGCGCCCGAGCCGTTCGCCCGCGGGCTCGTCGTCGAGGGGGAGCGCCACGTACGCCAGGCGGTCGCCGACGGGCGAGGCGCCGTGGTCGCGCTCCCGCACCTCGGCGCGTGGGAGGCGGGCGCCGTCTGGGCGGCGAGAGAGGGCTTCCCGCTCACCGCGGTCGCCGAGCCGCTCGAGCCGCGTGAGCTGTTCGAATGGATGGTCGAGGAGCGCCGCGCGCTCGGCATCAGGGTCATCCCCCTCGGGCCGTCGGCGGCGCGCGAGCTCTTGTCGACGGTCCGCCGCGGCGGGTTCGTCGCGCTCCTCGCCGACCGGGACCTCGTCGGCGACGGGATCGAGGTCGACTTCTTCGGCGAGCGCGCCCGCATCCCCGGCGGCCCGGCCGTGCTCGCGCTGCGCAGCGGCGCGCCGATCCTTCCCGCGGCGATCTACATGCTGCGCGGCGGCGCCCACCGCATCGTCGTCCGCCCCCCGCTCGTCCCGGTGCGCAAGGGGCGGCTGCGCGAAGACGTCGAGCGCGTCACCCAGCTGCTCGCACACGAGCTGGAGGCGCTGATCCGGCTGGCGCCGGAGCAGTGGCACGTCTTCCAGCCGAACTGGCTCGCCGACTCGCCGGGTTGAGCGTGCGGATCGGCCTCGTCTGCCCCTACTCGGTGTCGGTCCCGGGAGGTGTCCAGGGTCAGGTCGTCGGGCTCGCGTCGGCGCTCGCCGAGCTCGGCGAGGACCTCCTGCTCGTCGCGCCGTACGACGGGGGCGCGTTGCCGGAGGTGCCCTTCGTCACCGCCGGCGCCTCGCTGCGCGTGCCGGCCAATCGCTCACGGGCACCGGTCGGCCTCGACCTGGCGGCCGTGTGGCGCGCCCTTCGCGAGCTCTCGAGGTTCCGGCCCGAGCTCGTCCATGTCCACGAGCCGTTCGTCCCCGGCGCCCCCCTCGGCGCCGTGGTCGTCGCCCGGGCGCCGGTCCTCGGCACCTTCCACCGCTCCGGGGCGGGGCTCGCCTACCGGGCGGTCGGCCCGGCGGCGCGCCTCGCCTACCGGCGCCTCGCCGGGGCGACCGCGGTGTCCGGAGCGGCCCGCGCCACCCTCGGGCAGGTCGTGGGGAGGGGCGCCGCCACCTGCGAGGTCGTCCCGAACGGCGTCGCGCTCGGCCGCTTCGAGGGGTCGCGAAGGTGGCCGACGAGCGGGCCGACGGCGGTCTTCGTCGGGCGGCACGAGCGCCGGAAGGGCCTCGGCGTGCTGCTCTCGGCGTTCGCCGGACTTCGCGTCCCGGCGCGGCTGTGGGTGATCGGCACGGGGCCGGAGACCGGGGCGTTGCGGGCGCGCCACGGGGGCGACGCGCGGATCGAATGGTGCGGCCGGGTCGGCGACGCCGAGCTCGCCGAGCGCCTGGCCGGCGCCGACGTGCTCGTCGCGCCGGCGCTCGGGGGCGAATCGTTCGGGATGGTCCTCCTCGAGGCCATGGCCGCCGGCACCGCGGTGGTCGCCTCGGACATCCAGGGCTACCGGGAGGCGGCCGGCCCGGCGGCGCGTCTCGTCCCGCCGGGCGACTCAGACGCCCTGCGCAGCGCGCTCGCCGAGCTCCTCACCGACGCAACCTCCCGGGCAGCGCTCGCCGCGACGGGTCGGCGCCGGGCGTCCGAGCTGTCGATGCGACGCCTCGCCGAGCGCTATTCGGCGACCTATCGCGAGCTCGCCTCAACGGTCGCGGGCAGGCGGCGCTAGGGCTCGGGTACCACGTCGCGGCCCTGGGCCAGCTCGGCGCCCGTCGTAGACTGGATCTCCATGGCAGAGACCTCGCGGAGCCGTGCGGGCCAGCCCCGCCGCTCCGGCAAGTCCGGCCAGGCGAATCGCAGCACGACCGGCACCGGCGCGACCGCGCGAGCGGCGGCGAAGTCGCAGGGTCGGGCTCCGGCGAGCCGGCGCCGCGCCGGATCGGGTCGCGGGGCCTCGACGCCGGTTCGCGGCGTGCGCCGGACCGGCGAGACGCCCGAACGGCTGTCGGCGAAGGGGCAGCAGGGAGGACGGCAGCGCGTGGCGCCGCGCCCCGGGACCGCGGCGCGGCGGGTGGCGCCGCCCGGCCCTTCTCGGCGCGGCGCGCACCCGAGGCCAGAGTGGCGCGCGGACCCCGGGGCGCTCGCCGGGTCGAGGATCGCCGCCGCGCTGGTCGCGGCGCCGGCGGTCGTGGCGCTCGGCGGAGCGGTCCTCCTGGCGCTCGGGGCGTGGGCCGCCGGCGCCGTCCTCCTCCTCGCCGGCGGCGCGTGGTCCATCGCCAGCCTGCACTACGGCTCACCCCGCAAGCTCGCCGAGCGGGTGGGCGGCAGGCCGGCCGAGGCGGGCGGGGACGCCCGCCTCGTCAACCTCGTCGAGGGCGCGAGCGTCCTTCTCGGCCTGCGGACGCCGCGCATCGCGATCCTCGACGACCCTGCGCCGAACGCCGTCGCGCTCGGACCCGACGGGGAGCGCGCCGTCCTCGTCGTCACGAGCGGGCTGCTCTCGCTGCTCGACCGGATCGAGCTCGAGGGCGTCGTGACCCACGAGCTGGCGCACGTCCGGCGCGGAGACCTCGTCCTCGCGGCATCGGCGACGCGGGCGCTCGGGCTCGCCGCCGCGCTGTCGCCCGCCGCGGCTCGCGCGGTCCTGCGCCTTGCCGGGCCCGAGCGCGAATCCCGCGCCGACCTGCGGGCGGCCGGGGTGACGCGCTATCCTCCCGGGCTCTCGGCGGCGCTCGAGAAGCTGGCCGGCGCGCCGAGCGTGCGTCCAGCCGGTCTGGACACCGCCACTGCACGCCTCACAGCCGCGCTCTGGTGCGCCGGGCTGGACGAGGCGCGCAGCGGCCCGGCGAGGCGGGGCGTGCTCGGCGCCGGCGAGCGCGCGGCGGGCTTGCGCGAGCTGTGACCGGCGAGGGAGGCTGAGGGTGTCAGGGCATTCGAAGTGGGCCACGACCAAGCACCAGAAGGGCGCGAAGGACAAGGCCCGCGGGAAGCTGTTCGCCAAGCTGATCCGGCAGGTCGAGGTGGCGGCGCGCGAGGGCGGTGGCGACGTCAACGCCAACGCCACGCTGCGGACCATGTTTCAGAAGGCTCGTGACGCCTCCGTGCCGCTCGAGACCATCGAGCGCGCCGTCAAGCGCGGCACGGGCGAGCTCGAAGGCGTCCGCTACGAGGCCGTCTCCTACGAGGGCTATGCGGCCTCGGGGGTCGCGGTCATCGTCGAGTGCCTGACGGACAACCGCAACCGGACGGGCGCCGAGGTCCGGACGATCTTCTCCCGCAACGGCGGATCGATGGCCGAGCCGGGCGCGGTCTCGTGGCAGTTCGAGCGGAAGGGAGTCGTCACGCTGGCGCGCAGCATCTCCGAGGACGAGCTCATGGCGGCCGTGCTCGACGCCGGGGCGGAGGACCTGCGCGACGAGGGCGAGTCGTGGGCCGTCCACACCCCGCCGCACGACCTCGCCGCGGTGCGCGCCGCGCTCGAGGTGGCGGGGATGGCCGTCCAGTCCGCCGAGCTCCAGATGGTCCCGACGACGACGGTCGAGGTCTCCGACGAGGCAACCGCCCGGAAGGTCCTCCACCTGCTCGAGCTGCTCGACGAGCAGGACGACGTCGACACCGTATGGTCGAACTTCGACATCCCCGACGCGATCCTGGAGCAGGTGAGCGCCTGAGCAGCTCTCGCGCCTGCTGCCGGCCAGGCCGGTGAGCCCCGGGCCGGGAGAGATCCCCCGCTCCCGTCCGGCCGGCGGCTAGCCTCGAACACATGTTTCCCCCCGCTCGACGGCAGGTGCTCGTGCTCGGGATCGACCCCGGTCTCTCACGGTGCGGCTACGGGCTCGTGGCCGCGGGCGGGGGAGAGGAGCGCGCCGTCTCCGCCGGGGTCGTCACGACGCCTCGTGAGCTGCCCCTCCCCGAGCGCCTCGCGACGGTGAGGCGGGACCTCGGCGAGCTCGTCGCCGAGGTCCGTCCCGACGTCGTCGTCGTCGAGCGGGTCTTCTTCCAGACCAACGCGCGCACCGCGATGTCCGTCGGCCAGGCGAGCGGCGTCGCCCTGCTGT
>JAKAOD010000007.1 GCA_021823365.1 Actinomycetes bacterium
GCCAGAGCAGCTTGGCGACCAGCCGGCGCGCCATGCGCAGGCGCCCCGAGACGACCGGCAACCCGAGATCGGCGTTCGCCTCGCCGACCGACCAGTGCGGGGTCAGGCCCGGCACGCGGCGTACCCCCCGCTCGTCGCTGCGCTCCTCGGCATGGCGGCCACATCGTACTGTCGGGCTCCCGGGTGCGCGCCGTTGCCGGCACGCCCTCCCCGGTCGGCGGCGCTGCTCAGGGTCACCGGCGCCACCGCCTCCTGCGCCGGGCGGCCGTGCGCCGGGCGTCGAGGACCGCTCCGGCATGGGCGAAGCGCTCCCTCACGAACGGTACGCGTGCATCGGGGCCGTGGTGGGCGAGCACCTCCGCTCGAGCTCTGGCACCGCGCTCGGCCGCGGCGGCGGGGGCGGCGAAGACGGCGCGCATGAGCTCGGCCGCCGCGTCGAGGTCCGGCTCGGCCCAGCGCGCGCCATGGGGGTAAGGGTCGTTCGCCACCGGCACCGCGCCGGGCGTCCAGGGCACGAGGTACGCCGTCTCCTCGCTCATGAACTCGAGGTTGCCCGAGTAGCCGGTGGCGACGACCGGCTTGCCGAGCGCCATCGCCTCGGCGAGCGTCAGGCCGAAGCCCTCGGCGCGATGCAGCGACACGTAGCAGTCGCACGCCGCGACGAGGCTCAGGTGCGCGTCGCGGTCGGAGTAGGAGTCGAGGACGACCACGTCCGGTCGCGCCGAGGCCACCCACTTCAGGCGCTCGAGATCGGGCGTCCGCGACGCGCCGTTCACCGCCTTCACGACGAGCAGCGGGCCCTCACCCGGCCGGAACGCCCGCGAGTACGCCTCGAGCAGCCCGAAGGGGTTCTTGCGCTCGACGACGCTCATCACGTCGAAGCAGAAGAGGAACACGAAGCGGTCCTCCGGCAGCCCCAGTGCCCGTCGGTCGAGGACGGTCGCGGCGCGGGGCTCGACGATCGGCAGGGGGAAGGCGTAGACGGGCTTCGGCGAGACCCCGGCGATAGCGGCGCGCGCGAAGTCGCTGTTGGCCCAGATCTCGTCGACGAGGTCGACGGCAGCGTCGAAGCGGCGCGGGAACTGCTCGATCTCCCACGCCCAGAGGCCGATCGTGTACCGGCCGGCGAAGAAGCCCGGACCCACGCGGCGGGCGAAGTTGGGGAGCTCGTCTGCGTTGACACAGACGAGGTTGACGTCGAGCCGGGCGCGTCCGGCCGGGTCGTAGGGATGGAGCTGGCGGCTCACCGAGGTCCTGTCGACGTAGGTCGAGGTCGTGATGCCCGCGCGCTCGGCGACGAGCGCCGCGAGGCGACCGTGCTCCCCGACGCCGGTCTCGGCGCGCAGGTATCCCGCGACCCGGATGCCTCGCTCGAGCCGCGCCGCGCCGCCTGCCCCGGGCAGGTCTCCGGCTGGCGGTGACGGGTCGATCGCGAGCCGCCGGTCGAGGCGCTCCTGGGCGACCTCGTGCCGCGTCCACTCGGAGAAGTGGGCGAAGTCGGCGCCGTCGGGATCGGCGAAGACGGCGAGGAGGTCGGGACGGCTCGCGTGCAGCGCCGCGAGATAGCGGCTCACCCGCCCGCCGGGCCGCTCCGCCGGCACCTCGTTCAGCCAGGAGAGGAACACCTCGTCGCCGCCCGCGGCGTAGGGGTTCGGGGGCTCGACGCCGGCGGCCCCGGCGGCCGGGGAGCCTGCGGACTCGGCAGAGAGCAGCGCCTCTCGGTACAGCCCGCGCATCACCGGGTCGTAGGCGAGGCCGTTGGCGAGGCGCGACCAGCCGTACTCCAGGTCGGCGGACGCGGCGTACCCGGAGTCGAGGAGCGACGCGCCGTAGGAGTCGCAGAGCTGGGCGAGCCCTGGATGCTCCGACAGCAGTATGCGGGCGCGCTGGCCCTGGTGCCTGCTGAGCAGCCATGGACGGCTTGGGTCGTACCCGCTGAAGTGGAAGAAGCGCACGGGCTGTCCGTCGACGAGCGGTGCCGTCCCGTCGAAGGCGATGTCGCGGCCGTGAAGGTTCCAGTAGGCGACGTTGCAGGTGGGGTCCCTCAGCACCGCCGCGCCGAAGGCGCCCGGCGCGAAGTCCACCCAGCGCTGGTCGACGAAGCGCATGCGGGCCGGGTCGACGACGCACTCGCGCCGGAGCCGCGCACGCCAGAACGCGAGGAACTCCGCCGCCGAGCCCGACACGGCGATGAACCCGAGGTTGAACGCTCCCGACGCGAGGACGTCGCTCTCCGAGGGGCTGCGGCCGTCACGGGGGATGGGGCTCGTCACGTGCGGGGTCAGCACGACCCCGCGCGACTCGGCGAGCCCGGCGACGTCGTCCAGCGGCGCGTAGACGACGACGTCGGGGTCGAGGTACATCGCGACCTGCGCCCCCCTGCCGAGAAGGGTCCCGAGGACCCACGGCTTCACCGCCGTCGAGAGCTCGAGGACGTCGTAGATCGCCGCCATCCTGAGGACCTCGCCGGAGGCGATCCCGATCTCGTCGACCCGAAGCAGGTCGAACGGCTCCCCCGCCTCTTCCACGGATCTTCCGGGGTCGTCGACGAGCACGACCGTGAACGCCGCCCCAGGGTGCTGCTTCGTGAACGAGGTGGCGAGCGCCCGGGCGGCGGGGAGGTAGTTGCGGGCGACGATCGTGCAGGCGTGGAAGGACACTGCGGCTCCTCGGGCGGCGCGGCCGCGCCAACGGTAGTCAGATCCGCCGTCCGTGGGTGCAGACGTGGAGGTCAGTGTGACCGTCCAGCTGCAGGGCGCGCACGACGCGCTCCCGCATCGTGGTCGACCTGCCCGAGCCGTCCTGCCCGAGGACGCCGGCGACAACTCCCGGGGCGACCTCGAAGCTGAGGTCCGGGGCCGCCGTCCTGTCGCCGAACTGCTTGGTCGACGAGCGCACCGAGATGACGGAGCCATTGTCGGGGCTCGCGGGCGGCTCACGCAACGGACACGCCTGGCACCAGGAATGCCAAAGCTCTGTTCACAGCGCTCTCATGTACGCCCTGTAACGTGCTCGCAAGCCGACAGCCGAGCACCGGGTGGGCAGTTGCATCCCTCGACGGCGAGAGGAGGCAGGCGATGGAGCGAGCCCGCGTGACGAAGAAAGCGAGAAGCGGACCCGAGACGCACCCGGCCAAGGGCTCCGGCGCGCAGGCGGTGAGCCGCCGGCGGATATCGCGACGCGAACTGCTCGTCGACGGAGGAAAGGGCGCCGTCGGGCTCGCCGCGCTGGCCGCCGCCGGTGCAGGCGGCTTCGAGATCGCCCAGGGCCACGTCGCCCCGAGCGCCGCGGCCGGGGCCGCCGGAGCCCTGGACGCACCCGTGCGCTTCGTCACCGCGCCCGGCCTCGACCCGCCTCGGCTGCAGATGACCGACCTCGGAGTCGAGCAGGACCACGGCTACCTGCTGCTCACACCCAGCCTCGTGCCGGGCGCAAGAGGGGTCGACGAGGCCAAGGCGATAGCGGAGGGCAAGGGTCAGGAAGGCCTCTTGCTGCTCGATGCACGGAACGAGGTCGTGTGGTTCCAGCCGACGCGACACTTCGCGACGAACCTCGAGGTGCAGCAGTACATGGGCAAGCCGGTGCTCACCTACTGGGTCGGAGAGATCCGGGACGGCATCGGCTACGGAGAGGGTCACGTCCTCGACGGCACCTACGCCGAGATCGCCCGACTTCGCGCCCCGAGGGGCCTCGATGTCGATCTCCACGAGCTCACGCTGACCTCTCGGGGGACGGCGCTCGTCACCTCCTACCGTCTCCGTGACGCCGACCTCCGCCCGGTCGGGGGACCGAAGCGCGGCGCGGCGTGGGACGGGATGGTCCTCGAGATCGACGTCGCCACTGGCAGGACTGTCTTCGAGTGGTCGAGCCTCGACCATGTTCCGGTCGAAGACAGCTACGCGAGGCCGACCGGTGGGCCCTTCGACTATTTCCACATCAATTCCATCGCGCCTTGGGACGACACCAGCCTGCTCGTCTCGGGCCGCAACACCTGGGCCCTCTATCGGGTGGACCGTCGAAGCGGCGAGGTGATATGGCGCATGCACGGCAAGCGCACCGACTTCGCGATGGGGCCGGGCACCCAGTACTACTGGCAACACCATGCACGGCACCTGGCGAGCGGCCCCCTCACGGTCTTCGACGACGGGGCGACCCCGCCGGAGCAGGAGCAGTCCCGCGCGCTGTTCCTGTCCGTCGACGAGGCACGTCGAAAGGTGAGCCTCGTCAAGGCCTACACCCATCCCGTGCCGCTGCTCGCGTCGTACGAGGGCAGCGTCCAGGAGCTCCCCGACGGGCACGTCTTCGTCGGCTGGGGCACCGAGCCCTACGCGAGCGAGTTCGACCAGGCTGGCGACTTGCTGCTCGACGCCAGGCTGCCGACCAACGTCCAGTCCTACCGGGCCCTCCGCTCGCCGTGGACGGGCAGGCCACGCACCCGCCCCGCGCTCGTCGTGGTCAGGGACGACGTCGGTGGCCACGCCGCCCACGTGAGCTGGAACGGGGCGACCGAGGTACGTGAATGGGAGATCCTCACCGGACCCACGTCGGCGAGCCTCGCCGCCGAGGCGAGGATCCCCAAGGCCGGGTTCGAGACAGCTGTGACCATCCGCACGAGCGAACGGTTCCTCGCCGTCGCGGCCCTCGACGAGGACGGCAATCGGATCGGCATCTCGGCTGCCCATGCCCTTTGAGCGTGGAGCGCCTCGGGCCGAGGCCGGCGCGTCTCGCCGCTCGGGCTGCGGCGCGCCGGCGCCGCGCCGGGCAGGGGCGCCGAGACGGAGCGCTCAGAGGAGCCGGCGCGCCGCGGCGCCGGCCCCGCTCGTGTAGCCCTTGCGGAGCTTGGCGTCGATGTCGACGAGGCGGCGGCGGACGACCCGGGCGACGGCGGCAGGGCCGTGCTCGGCGAGGACGCGCTCGCACGCCCGCGCGGCAGTCCGCCGTGCCTCGTCGGGGGCCTCGACGACCGTCCGCATCGCCGCTGCAGCGGCGCCGAGGTCCGGCTCGCCCCAGGAGCCGGCGGGGTCGTACGGGGCGGCACCGGGCCCCACGGCGGCCTTCCGCGCGGGAACGAGATAGGCCGTCTTCTCGTCGACGATGTCGAGAACGCCCCCGTAGGCCGTCGCGATCACCGGCTTGCCGAGGGCGATCGCCTCCGCTATGCCGAGCCCGAAACCCTCCGATCGGTGCAGGGAGACGTAGCAGTCGCACCCCGCGAGCAGCGCGCCACGCTCCCCTGCCGAGAGATAACGGTCGAGCACGACGACGTCCCTGCGCCCGGCCGCCGCCAGCAGGAGCCCCTCGAGCTCGGCCGGTCGCTTGTCGCCGTTCACCGACTTCAGCACGAGCACCGGGCCCTCTCCCTCCCTGAAGGCCGTCGTGAACGCCACGAGCACGCCGAGGGGGTGCTTGCGGGCAAAGGAGGAGAGGAAGTCGAAGCTGAAGAGGAACCGGAAGCCTCCGGGCACGCCGAGGCTCGCCGGGTCGAAGGACGGATCGACCGGAGGTGCGACGACTGGGTGCCCGACGACGTGCACCGGCCGGTCGACGACCGGCTCGACCGCCCGACGGACGTAGCTGCTCGGGACCCAGACCTCGTCGAGCAGCTCGGCGCTCTCCGCCATCGCCGCCGGAAGTCGGTCGGTCTCCCATGCCCAGGCGCCGATGTTGTAGCGGCCGTCGAACAGCTCCGGGCCTGCGACGGAGGCGAGGCCCGGGAGCTGGTCGGCGTTCACCCACAGGAGGTTGATCCTCCTGTCGGCGCGAGGGACGCCGAGCGGGCCCGCACGTGCCCCGAATGCGTCGAAGGGGCCACCGCGATCGCCGAGGGGATCGAAGGGGTGCTCCTGGCGGCTCGGCGTCGAGCCGAGGGCCACCGCGCTCGGCGCGGCTCCCGCGTCGGCGAGCACGCCGAGGAGAAGCCGCGCCGCCTCGCCGACGCCGGACTCGGCACGGAGGTAGCCGAGGAGCACGACCCCGTCGCGAAGGGCGTTCGGCGCCGCGACCTGCAGCCCTCGAGGCGCCGCCCACCACGCGCTGCGGGCGAGGGCCGCGGCGAGCCCGGGCGCGACGGCCTCCTCGGCGAGGCCGTGACCCTCGACCCACTCCCTGAAGCGGGAGAGGTCGACCGTGCCGAGACGGGGGAAGTGCCAGCGGAGATCGTGCCGCTCGGCCCAGACCTCACGGAGATAGCGCGGGACCGTCGGGGCGTCGGCGGCGAAGGGGTCACCGCTCGCGAGCCAGTCGTAGAAGTCGCCGAGGCCAACGGGGTCGAAGGGATCCGGCAGTCCCCAGCCCATGGGTGCCGATCCCGCCGGCCCCCGTCCGGCGGATCGGGCGGCTGTGCGAGCGGCTCGCGTGGCGAGGGTGCGACGGGCGAGGCGCCGCATCCGCTCGTCGACCGGCGCCCCGTCGGCGAGGCGGCGGAAGGCAGGGCGTGGGCCCGGCCGCCCGGGCCGGCCCGCGAGCGCCGCCGCCCGCTCGGCGCACAGCCGCGCGAGGACGGGCTCGGAGCTCAGCAGGACGCGCTGCCGCCCTCGCGCCCGGGGCGCGAGCAACGTCGGGTTGGCGGGGTCGAAACCCTCCAGGTGCACGATCCTGAGCGGCCGTCCGGCCGCCCGCCCGCCGCTCTCGGCCGCCGCGGCGACGTCGGCGCGCGCCGGGCCGGGGCCGAGCTCGCGCTCGTGCGCGTTCCACCACGCCACGCCGTAACCGGGGTCGCGCACGATCCCCGCCCGGTACGTCACCGCCGCGAGGCCGAGCCAGGGATCGGCCCGCCGCAGGCCGGCGCGCTCCGACGCCGCCGCCTCCCGAAGCGCCCTTGCCCAGCCCTCGACGAAGCCGGTTCCCGAGGGCGCGGCGGCGACGATTCCCGGGTCGTAGGGTCCGAGCGCCGCCAGCTCCTCGGCGCCCGGGTCGAGACCGTCGACGGGAAGCGGGCCGAGGAGCCGGGGAACGAGCAGCGTCCCGGTCCGCTCGGCCTCGTCGCCGAGCTCGTCGAGCGCGCCGAGCAGGACCACGTCGGGCGCGAGGCAGACGACGGGCCGGCCGAGCACGAGGAGGTGCAGCACGAGCACCGGGGCGAGACATGCCGCGAGGTCGTCCCCTTTGCGGCACAGGGCCAGCTCGTGGAGCTCGGCAGCAGAGATCGGGAGCTCCGACGCGCGGACGACCTCGAACGGCCAGCGGTCGGCGGCGGCGGCCTCGGGCGAGTCGGCGAGGAGGACGGTGAGCCGCTCCCCGCCGTGGTGCAGCGCCACAGCCCTCGCGAGCTCGACGACCGCGTCGAGCTGCTCGACGGACGCGCTCGTGCAGACGAGGGGCCGGGCCACCGCCACAGGCTACGGCGGCAGCGGCGAGCTCAGCCGAGCACGCCGCCGGCCATCTTCTGGAGGTGCTTGAGGATGGCCATGTGCTTTCGCGTGTCGAGCTCCATCGTCTCGACGATGAGCGACCACAGCGTCGTGTCGGCCACCGGCCGGACCGTCCGGCGCAGGCGCTTCAGGCTCCGTGCGTCCTGGCGCTCCAGCGCGAGCATCCGCCCGGTCGCCTCGAGCAGCTCCCGCCGGTCGGCCCGGGTGGCCGGGACCTCGGGCACGGCGTCTTCCGCCGAGCGGAGCTCGACCTCGGCGCGCAGCGCATTCGCGAGCTCGACGAAGATCCGGTGGTGGCGCTCCTCGTCGTCGATGATCATGTGCGCCAGGTAGGCGACGTCCTTCGCGTCGGGCTCCGCGGCGAGCTGGCGGTACCCCTCGAGCACCTCGGCCTCGGCGGCCGCATGGGAGACGAGTTGCTCGTAGACCTCCTGCTCCCACGGGCTCGCCCCGACAAGCACGTCAGCCATCGCTCTCTCCATCCTCGCCTGCCGCCCACGCAGCAGCTCCGGCGGCACGTGGCGCCCGTGGGAGGTTCCCCGGGCGGCGCCCGCCATCGGTTTGATCCAATGCTGGCGCCCTGATCGCAGCCGTGGCAGGGTCCAAAGGCCCTCGCTCGGGCTGGACCTCGATGCTCCCGCTCGCTTCGTTCGTCGCGGGCAGGCGGGCAGGCGGCGCAGCGCGCCCCGGGCCGCACCTGCCAGGAGCCCGACGTCAGGCGGCGTGCTCGAGAAGGTCCTCCGGGAGCAGCTGCTCGGTGACGAGACGCTCGAAGCGCTCGGGACGCCCGCCGACGTATCGCCGGCAGAGCGGAAGCCCCTCGACGTAGCAGGAGATGTACGAGCGCCAGAGCGGGTCGAGGAGGAAGGCAACCGAGCGCTCGGCACGCGGCCGCGCCTGCAGCGCGAGCCGCGCGATCTCGTCCACGACCGTGTCCGGCTCCGCCCCGTCCTCGTGCAACCGGAAGGCAGCGAGGGCGCGTACGCCGCCAAGCGCCTCCTCCGCCTGGGCGACGACCGCCACGGTGTCGGCGTCGTAGGGGACGCCGAGCGGCCGCAGGTGCTCGGCGATCAGGCGCTCCGGCCGCTCCCCCATCACGACCTCGAGGCCGAGGTCGGCGAGCCCTTCGGCGACGAGGCACTGGGGCGTGCCGACGAGAAAGATCGACTCCTCCCACCACTGGCGCGACCTGACGAGCCCGACCTCCTTCCGGCTGTGCTCGGTGTGGTGGCCCGGGTAGGTCTCGTGGGCGACGAGGTGGGCAAGCGAGGTGGAGAGCACCGGGAGGTCGACGTTGATCGCGACCCGCGAGGACAGCCCGCCCAAGTAGTAGTTGAAGCCGCTCCAGGGCCTGTCCCGCATCAGCACCCACTCGACCTGCTCGCCGTCGGGAAGCCCGAACAGGCGCGAGGTCCGCTCCCTCAGATCCTCCGTGAGGGTGGACAACGCGGCCATCAGCGCATCCGGGGGGACGGCCTGCGCCTCGCGCCAGGCCACCAGGCGCTCCACGAGCGACCCGCTGCCCGGCACGACGGCGTCGAGGCTGCGGTGCGCCGCAAGGATCGTCTCCTCCTCCGGCCGCCCGGGCCGGACGCCGTAGCAATGCTCGACCTCGTCGGCGTAGCCGATCCGCTCGCCGGCGAGCAGGCGCGCCGAGGTGAGGAGCCCGACGACCTGGGCGCGCAGCCAGCGACGTCGCCCGGCCGCCGCGGTCGAGGTCCCCTCGCCGCCCGTGCCGTCCCCGAGCCGGGAGGGGTCGCCGAGCGGCTCACCGGCGTCGAGGGCGCCGAGCAGCGCTCGGGCCTCGGCGACGAGCGCGGAGGGCGGCGCGGGCGGCGCCGAGGCGATCTCGGCGGCGAGCGCCGCCGGACCGTAGTAGGCGTCGACGAAGCCGTCGGCGTGGCGTCCGAGCGCCAGCCCGAGGCGGAGGTAGCGCTCGACGGCGCCCGGAGCGACTGCCACGCGGGAGCTAGCCCAGCCGGGACCGGAGGAACTCGATCGTCCTGCTCCAGGCGAGGCGCGACGCGTCGGCGTCGTAGACCTCGGGACGCGTGTCGTTGAAGAAGGCGTGCTCCGTCCCGGGATAGTCGTGGACGGTGACGTCGTCGTTGCCGGCGGCCCGGAGGCCGGCGGCGAGCTGCCGGGCGTACTCCGGCGTCGCGAAGTCGTCGTGCTCGGCGAAGTGGGCAAGCACCGGCGCGCGCAGGCGGGACCAGTCCGGCTTGACGCCGGGCCAGGCAATTCCGCCGTAGAAGGGGACGACGGCACGCACCTTCTCCGGCCGCTCGGTCGCGAGCACGAGCGCGAGCCCGCCGCCCATGCAGAACCCGACGACGCCCACCCCCTCGCCGCCCGCCCGCTCGAGCAGGGCGTCGATCGCGCCGGAGAAGTCCTTCGCCGCTCGGTCGATCTGGAGCGCCATGAGGAGCTTGCCTGCCTCGTCAGGCTCGGTCGTCTTGCGGCCGTGGTAGAAGTCGGGCGCGAGGGCGGTGAACCCCTCGCCGGCGAAGCGCTCGCAGACGTCCTCGATGTGGGGGACGAGGCCCCACCACTCCTGGACGACGAGGACCCCGGGCCCGCCGCCGCTCGGGGGGACGGCGAGGCTCCCCGTGCCGGCCGCGCCGTTGCTCGGGAACTCGATCGTCGTGGTCACGGACCGAAGCTATCGCTCACGAGTGGATGCTGCCCGGCCGAGGCGGCGAGGCGGCCGAGGCGGCGAGGAGGACGTCCCCCGCGGGGAGCGGCTCATCCGACGACGCCGCCGCGGGTCATCGCCAGCACGTCGAGCGCCTTGTCGACCTGGCCCTCGTCGAGCAGACCCATGTCGAGGACGACCGAGCGGAGGTCCCTTCCCTCGGCAAGCGCCCGCTTCACGACCTTCGCCGCGTTCTCGTAGCCGATGTACGGGTTGAGGGCGGTCACGATCGAGGGAGAGGACAGGGCATAGGTCCTGCACCGCTCGACGTCGGCCTCGATCCCCGCGACGCACTTGTCGGCGAGCGCCCGGCTGACGGCCGCGAGCAGCCGGATCGACTCGAGCAGGTTGCGCGCGACCACCGGCAGCATGACGTTGAGCTCGAGGTTGCCCGCCGCCCCGCCGAAGGCGACGGCGGCGTCGTTGCCGACGACCTGGGCGACCACCTGGCAGACCGCCTCGGGGATGACCGGGTTGACCTTGCCGGGCATGATCGAGCTGCCCGGTTGGAGATCGGGCAGGTGGATCTCGCCGAGGCCGCAACGCGGGCCGGAGGCCATCCACCGCAGGTCGTTGGCCATCTTGTAGAGCGACACGGCGACCACGCGCAGCATCCCGGACGCCTCGACCAGCGCGTCTCGAGCCCCCTGAGCCTCGAAGTGGTCTCGCGCCTCGGACAGGGGCAGCCCGGTGACCTTGCGGAGCCGCTCGATCACCGCCGCGGCGAACCCGGGCTTCGCGTTCAGCCCGGTCCCGACCGCCGTGCCGCCGAGCGGCAGCTCGCCGATGCGCCCGAGGCTCGCCTCGAGGCGCTCGATCCCGTGCTCGGCGGCGGCTGCGTAGCCGCCGAACTCCTGGCCGAGGGTGACCGGCGTCGCGTCCATGAGATGCGTCCGACCCGACTTCACGACGCCGGCGAACTCCTGCGACTTCGAGCGCAGCGCCCCGGCGAGATGGCGAAGGCCCGGCAGGAGGTCGTCGCTGATCTCGCGGGCCGCGGCGAGGTGGATCGCCGAAGGGAACATGTCGTTGGAGGACTGCGACGCGTTCGCCTCGTCGTTCGGGCCGACCTTCCGGCCCAGCCGATCGGAGGCGAGACTGGCAAGGACCTCGTTCATGTTCATGTTGGTCGACGTGCCCGAGCCCGTCTGGAAGACGTCGACGGGGAACTCACCGGCGTGCCCTCCAGAGGCGATCTCGGCCGCCGCCGCCGCGAGCGCCGCGCCGACCTGCTCGTCGACGACGCCGATCTCGGCGTTCACGAGCGCCGACTGGCCCTTCAGCAGCGCAAGCGCCTCGATCAGCGCCGACTCGACCCGGCGGCCGGAGATCGGGAAGTTCTCGACGGCGCGCTGGGTCTGCGCGCCCCATCTCGCGCTCTTCGGCACGAGCACATCGCCCATCGAGTCGTGCTCGACCCTCAGCTCGTCGGCGCCTGCCGCAGCTGAGGCACGCTCGGAAGCGCTCATCGGCGTCCTCCTTCGTCGCATCCAGCAGGCGCGCCGTCCGCCGCGCCGCCGGGTCGTGGCCTGACGCCACGCCGGGCTTCGTGACCGGCTCCGTCGCCGCGCCTCGTCGCCGGCGGGCCCTCGAACCGGCAGCCTACCGGCGCGGGTCTCCGTCTGCGACACGGGGGCGCAAGACCAAAAGGCTTGCCAAGTGCGCCATCCACGGATAGGTTCTCGGAACGTTGTGGCAGCGGGCAAGCGATTATTCGCGGGCTGTCGCTCGCGACGGACCATGTTCGCCTTGGCGCTCATCCTGGTGGGGAGCGTCGGCGCGGAGCTGACCACACCCTCGGCCGCCGTCGCTGCCAGCGTCGGCACGCTACGGGGGCGCGCCGCGGCCATCGCCACCCGGCTCAACGTGGCCGAGCTCAAGCTCCAGGTCCTCTCTGAAGAGTACGACCAGGCACGATTGCGCGCCGCGTCGCTCGACGCCGCCGTCGAGCGCGACCGCGCTGCCCTCCTCGACGCCGGAGCGGCGATGCGGCGCACGTCCGCCGCCCTCCGGCACGACGCCGTCGCCGCCTACGTCAACGACGGCTCCGCCTCCGACCTCGCCGTCGTCATGACGGGCAGCGCGAGCTCGCTCCAGCTCCGCCAGACCTACCTCGAAGCCGCCGCCGGCTCGCTCTCGACCGCGGCGACGTCCTACGTCGACTCTCGGCACCACTTCGCCGTGCGCGAGGCGACGCTCCGGCGCGCCGAGTCGGCGGCAGCTGCGACAGAGCACACGCTCTCGTCCGCCAGACAAGCCGCCGCCGACCTCATCGCGCAGCTCGAACGCGCCCAAGC
This sequence comes from Actinomycetes bacterium, assembly GCA_021823365.1. The sequence goes on from JAKAOD010000007.1 coordinate 12,363, forward strand.
TGCAGTGAAGGGCCAGCTGGCGGTGGCGGTCGCCGAGCAGCTGCGAATCCAGCAAGCGCAGGAGGCGGCAAGAGCCGCCGCGGCGCGGCGCGCCGCCTCGACGCTCTCGCTGGCGGTCTCCCAGCCCCCACCTCCGAGCCCGAGCCTGCTGCCGGCTCCGGCAGCAGGCGGCGGTCAGGGCGAGACGGCGGTGCACGCTGCCGAGAGCCAGCTCGGCGTGCCCTACGTCTGGGCGGGCGCGACGCCCGGTGCCGGCTTCGACTGCTCCGGCCTCACGATGTGGGCCTGGGCCCAGGCCGGCGTCTCGCTCCCGCACTCAGCCCAGGCCCAGTACGACAGCGTCGAGCACGTCTCGCTGTCCGACCTCCAGCCGGGCGACCTCGTCTTCTACGCGAGTGGCGGGTACATCTACCACGTGATCATGTACATCGGCGGCGGCGAGGCGATCCAGGCTGAGGACACCGGCACGGTCATCCAGATCACGCCGGTGTGGCCGGGCGCCTACGGCGCCGGACGTCCCTAGCACCGGACCCCGGCTCCGGTCGGACGTTCCCGCCGCGTCGTGCACGCCGTCACCATCGAGGGGGGCCGGCTTCGCTGGGCCGAGCGACCCGACCCGGCCCCCGGCGCGGGCGAGCTGCTCGTCGCCGTCGGGGCGGCCGGGGTCAACGCCGCCGACCTCCTCCAGCTCGCCGGGCGCTACCCGGCACCCGCCGGCGCGCCGGCGGACATCCCGGGCCTCGAGTGCGCCGGGCTGGTCGCCGCCGTCGGGGCCGGGGTCACCCGCTTCGCGCCCGGTGACCCGGTGATGGGGCTGCTCGGCGGAGGCGGCCAGGCCGAGCTCGCCCTCCTGCACGAGCGCGTGGCCGTCGCTGTCCCACCCGGCTGCCCCATGGAGCAAGCTGGCGGGTTCTGCGAGGCATTCGCCACGGCGCACGACGCCTTGTTCGCCCAGGGAGGGCTCGGGATGGGCGAGCGGCTGCTCGTCACCGGGGCGGCAGGCGGCGTCGGGACGGCGGCCGTCCAGCTCGGCGTCGCCACGGGCGCGCAGGTCGTCGCGAGCGTCCGGGACCCGGCGCTGCGCCCCGCCGTCGCGGCGCTCGGCGCCGAGCCGGTCGAACCGGGAGACGCCGCTCGCCTCGGCCCCTACGACCTCGTGCTCGAGCTCGTCGGCGGAGCAGGGTTCGCCGAGAGCTTCGGGGCGCTCGCGACCGGCGGGCGGCTCGTCGTCATCGGCGTCGGCGCCGGCAGGAAGGTCGAGCTGTCCCTCGGCGATCTCATGGCCGGGCGGCGGACGCTCCGCGGCTCGACGCTGCGGGCCCGCCCCCTGGAAGAGAAGGCGACGGTGCTGCGCGCCGTCGAGCGCCACGTGCTCCCGCTGCTCGCCGCCGGCCGCCTCGGCGTGCCGATCGAGCAGCGCTTCGCGCTCGCCGACGCGACCGCCGCCTATGATCGCTTCGCCTCCGGCGGCAAGCTCGGCAAGATCGTGCTCGTGGCCCACAGCGCCGTCCCATAGTTCCCACGACGTGCTCACAGGGCGGAGCGCGATCGTCGGAGCATGCGGATTCCGTTTCGTCGACTGCCCCGCCTGGGCGCGGGCGCATCCGGCGCCGGCACGGCGGGACGGCAGGGGCGGTCACGACGCCGTGACGTCATGCTCTACGGCGTGCTCGTGCTCGCGTTCGCCGCCGTAGCCGGCCTCGGGCTCAACTACGTGTTCAACCCCAGCTCCCCCGCCGCGAGCGCCGTCCGGACGGCGACAGTCGAGCGCGGCGTCGTGCAGACGACGGAGACCTCGACCGGCAACATCGCCGGGGCGAGCACCGCGTCGCTCGACTTCTCGACGAGCGGAACCGTGACCGCGGTCGACGTGGCCGTCGGCGATCACGTGCACGCCGGTGAGGTCCTCGCCAAGATCGACCCGTCGCAAGCCGAAGCCGCCCTCTCCTCCGCCAGGGCTTCGCTCGCCGCGGCGCAGCAGAACCTCGCGACGGCGCAGCAGGGCGGGAGCAGCTCGACGAAGACGTCGAACAAGGCGACGCTCGTCAACGACCAGTCCTCCCTGGCTGCGGCCGAGCAGCAGCTGGGCTCCGACGAGACCGCACTCGCCACGGCACAGTCCCAGCTCGCCGCCGACGAGTCGCTCGGATGCCCGACCTCGGGCTCGAGCTCGGCGGGCAGCACCGGAGCCTCGTCCGGGTCGTCCGCGTCCTCGAGCTCGTCGAGCAGCGCCTCGTCCTCCGGCAGCTCCACCGGCACGGGCTCGTCGGGCTCCACTGGATCCTCCGGGACGTCCGGCTCGTCGGGCTCACCGTCGTCCTCGAGCACCGGCACGACCGCAGCCGCCGAGTCGTCGGCGGTCGCCCTCGCGTCGACGGCGGCGCCGAGCGCCTCGACGGGCGCGGCGAGCGGCGTCTCGGCGAGAACGGCGACGCTGAGCGGCTCGGTCGACCCGAACGGCGCGAGCACGAGCTATTCCTTCCTCTACGGGCGCTCCTCGTCGCTCGACGAGTCGACTCCGGCGGAGATCGTCGGCAGCGGCACGTCGGCGACGACGGTCACCTTCACCCTCACCAACCTCCGCCCCGACACGACCTACGGATTCCGCATCGTCGCGACGAACGCCTACGGCACGGTGGAGGGCGCGGTCGTCAACCTCACGACGGAGAAGACCTCCTGCGCCACCGACCGAGAGACGGTGACGAGCGACGCGCAGACCGTCCAGCACCAGACGGCGGCCGTCAACCAGGCAAAGCTTGCCCTTGCCGCGCAGCAGGCCTCGATCGCCGAGACCGCGCAGACGAACGCCACGACCATCGAGCAGGACCGGGCCACGGTGGACACCGACCAGGCGACCGTGAGCTCTGACGAGACGGCCCTTGCCGGCACGACGATCACGTCCCCGATCACCGGCACGGTCACGGCCGTGAACGGGTCCGCGGGCGAGACGGTGAGCGCCGGCACCTCGACGGTGTCCTCGGCGGCGGCGCTCGCGACGAGCTCGAGCTCCTCGTCCGCCTCGGGTGGGTCGGGTTCATCCTCGGGCTTCATCACCGTGACGAACCTCGGGAGCCTCGACGTCGTCGTGTCGTTCCCCGAGGCCGACATCGGCCAGGTCGCCGTCGGCCAGCCGGCGACCGTCACGCTCGCGGCGCTCACGAGCACCGAGCTCCCCGGCAAGGTGACCTGGGTCTCACCCACCTCGACCGTCTCGAGCAACGTCGTCGACTACGACGTGACGATCGCCCTCGGCGACCCGCCCTCGACGGTTCGGGACGGCATGACGGCGGACGTGAGCGTCGTGACGGCCACCGAGAGCGGCGTGCTCTACGTCCCGAGCTCGGCGATCACGACCGTCGGCACGCGCTCGACCGTCACGGTCCTGCAGGGAAAGAAGCAAGTCACCAGGCAGGTCGTCACGGGGCTCGTCGGCAGCTCGACGACTCAAGTCGTGAGCGGGCTGAAGGCCGGCGAGCAGGTCGTGCTGCCGACGGTCTCGGTGTCCTCCACAGCCAGCTCGGGGACCAGCGGCGCGTTCGTCGGCCGCGGCTTCGGCCGCGGTGGCGGGGGCTTCCTCCGCAGGCTCGGCGGCTGAGCGGCGAGCCGGGCGCCATGACCGACCAGGAGGTCCCGAGCAACCCGGGCGTGACGCCCGGCGCGCCTTGGGCAGGCAGGCGCCCAGTCATCGAGCTGCGTCGCATCGTGAAGACCTACGCCACGGGCGAGGCAGAGGTGCATGCGCTGCGGGGCGTCTCGCTGACCGTCGAACGCGGTGACCTCGTCGCCGTCATGGGGGCGTCGGGGTCGGGCAAGACGACGCTCATGAGCATCATCGGCTGCCTCGACGTCCCGACCCGCGGCCGCTACTGGCTCGACGGCGTCGACGTGCGAACCCTCGACGAGGCCGCGTTGTCCATCGTGAGGAACCGCAAGATCGGCTTCGTCTTCCAAGCCTTCAACCTCATCCCGCGGGCTCCCGCGATCGCCAACGTCGAGCTCCCCCTCGCCTACGCCGGGGTCCACCGCGCGGAGCGGCGCGAGCGCGCCCTCGCCGCGCTCGCCGCGGTCGGCCTCGGCGACCGTGCCCACCACGTCCCGAGCGAGATGTCCGGAGGGCAGCAGCAGCGTGTCGCCATCGCCCGCGCCGTCGTCACCAATCCCCCGCTCGTGCTGGCGGACGAGCCGACCGGCAACCTCGACTCCGCGTCGAGTGCCGACGTCATGCAGATCTTCAGCCGGCTGAACGCCGCGGGTCGCACAGTCGTGCTCATCACCCACGAGCACGACATCGCCGCATACGCCAAGCGGGTCGTGCGCATCCGCGACGGCGAGATCGTCGGCGACGAGCGGACGGCCCCCGTCCTCGACGCCCCGCCCGGGCACGACGCCGCACACTTCGACGGGCGCGCGCAGGAAGGCGCGTCGGCGGAGGCGAGCCAGCAGAGCGACCTTCTCGCTGCGTCGCGCCCGCAGGTATCGCCGTGACCGTCCTCGACAACCTTCGCAGCGCCATGCAGGGCCTCGCGTCCAACAAGCTGCGCTCGTTCCTCACGATGCTCGGCGTGCTGATCGGCGTCGGGGCGGTGATCATCCTCGTCGCCGTGGGGACCGGGTCGTCGGCCCAGGTGCAGTCGAGGATCAACGCCCTCGGGACGAACACCCTCACCGTCTTCGGCGGCGGCGCCTTCGGCCCGGGCCGCTCCTCGGGAACCCAGACCCAGCCGGCGCAGCTCACCCTGGCCGACGTGCAGGCGATCGGAGACCCGAGCCAGGCCCCGGACGTCCAGTCGGTCTCCCCGGTGATCTCGACGAACGTCACGGCGACGTTCGGATCGGCGTCGACCACGGCGCAGGTGATCGGCAGCACGCCCTCGTACCTGACGGCGGACGACTACACCGTGCAGGCGGGAAGCCCGATCACGTCATCGGACGTGACCACCCGGTCCCGCATCGTGCTCCTCGGCCAGACCGTCGTCTCCGACCTGTTCAGCGCGGGGACGAACGTCATCGGCCAGACCATCCAGCTCGGGTCTGCGTCGTTCCGCGTCGCCGGCGTCCTCGCCTCGAAGGGATCATCGGGGGTGACCAACCAGGACGACGTGATCATCGCCCCCTACACCGCCGTGCAGGACGAGCTGACGGGAGAGGCGTCCACCTTCACGCAGCTGATCGTCCAGGCGCGCTCGTCGAGCGCGGTCAGCCTCGCCGAGACGGAGGTCGAGGACATCCTCGCCACCCAGAGCGGGACGACGGTCGCCAACCTCCCCTTCACGATCCTCAACCAGGCCTCGCTGCTCAGCACGGCGGCGTCGACCTCGAGCACCTTCACCGTGCTCCTCGGCGCGGTG
>JAKAOD010000377.1 GCA_021823365.1 Actinomycetes bacterium
ATCTCCGACCTCGTTCACGTCGTCGCCACCGCCGGCCGCTTCCACGATGTCGGCAAGGCCGACGAACGATTCCAGCAGTGGCTCGACCCCTATGGCGAGGCAGATGGTCTTGTGGCCAAGTCGAAGCGACCGCGCAGTGCGTGGGTCCGCGACCGTATGGCGGCCGGGTGGCCCGAGGGTGGGCGGCATGAGGCTCTCTCGAGCCGTCTCGTGCGCGTCTGGCTCGACGAGTTCCAGCAGGCCGATGAAAGACTGAAGGGCCCGGCGGCCGACCTTCTCCTCCACCTCGTCATCTCTCATCACGGGTGGGGCCGCCCACTCATCATTCCGGTCGGAGACGGGGGTGGTGGCGAGGCAGCCTTTGAGCTTGAGGGGATCGCCCTCAGGGCGAACGCTGACCTCGAGACGATCGACTGGGAGCAGCCGGGACGATTCCACCGGCTCTGCGAGCGCTACGGGCACTGGGGCCTCGCCTTCCTCGAAGCAGTCGTGCGACAGTCGGACCACGCCGTCTCGGCGGGCGGCTGGGCGGGCGAGACGGAGGTGGTGTGATGGCGGCACGTGGCTGTCCGGGACTTGCTGCCGACTGGCTGAACGGCTGGCTGGCGGCTGTCGGTGCGACCGTGCTGGTACCGCAGATGAGACTCGCCTGGAGCCCACATCTGCTACCACACGCTGTGCTGGACGTGCCGGGCGACGACGATCCGGCCGACCATCTCGCGGCTTTGCTCCCGAGCATCGTCGATCTCGAGTCGTGGCCGATCGCCCGCCAGCTCGACGGCCATGCCGAGCTCCAATGGAACGTCGAGGTCGCCACGTTTCGGGACCGCGCGGCATTCGCCCGACACTCGACGGCCCCGTGGACGCTGAGCGCCATCTACACCGATCTGAGCTGGGACCGAGAGAAACGAGCCCACGTGATCGGAAGAGGACAGTTCGCGACCCCGATGCCCGGCCGAGTCAACACGATCGGCGACCGGCTCCGCAAGCTGATCCCGGCGGCACGAGAAGTGGACCTGCGAGCAAGCCTCGAGGGGAGAGGCGCTCGAGTCGCCAACAACGGCCTCGGCTTCGACGTCGGTCGCGTCGGATCGCTGGCAGACGAGACCGAGATGTTGGTCGACCCCGTTATCGAGCTCCTCGCCTTCTATGCGCTGGCACTCTTTCCGGTGAGGGGCGACGGCCGGAGTGACGCTCGCCAGCGCGGGTGGACGGGACGCCGCGGGGAGCCCGGCACGTTCCGGTGGCCGACGTGGACCGACGCGCTTGACGCCATGGCGATCGACGCGCTCCTTGACTGCACAGGGCCCGCGGCGCAGTGGCTGGGCGTCACGGGGTGGTGGCAGGTGGTGCCCTTCGATCGGCGAGGCCAGAGCGACGTGACCCGTGCCTACGGCTCGATGCGGAGCGCCCCATGACCGGGAGCGACGAGACGGTCGTCCCTATCTCCGCCATCGAGCACCACGAGTACTGCCCTCGCCAGTGCGCGCTGATCCTCGTCGACGGGCTTTGGGAGGAGAATCCCCACACCATCGCCGGTGGCCGGGCCCACCGGCGCGTCGACAGCGGAGCGAGCCGGCGCGAGCGCGGCCGGCTCGTCTTGCGGGCGATCCCCCTCTGGTCAGAGAGCCTCGGTCTGTCTGGGCGCGCGGACACCGTCGAGCTCGAGCCCGACGGGCGCGTCACCCCCGTCGAGCACAAAAGCGGTGTGCGCCACGGCCGGACGGCCGACCTTCAGCTTTGCGCCGAGGCCCTCTGTCTCGAGGAGATGCTGAAGGTCGAGATCTCCGAGGGGTACATCTGGTACGGAGCCTGGCGACGGCGATGGCCCGTCGCCATCGACGAGGAGCTCAGGCGGTCGACCCTCGCAGCAATCGCGGCCATCCGCTCCCTGCTGGTCGGAGATGTCCTGCCAGCGGCTCCTGCAGATGAACGCTGCCGGACATGCCAGCTGGAGCCGCACTGTCTTCCCGACGTGGTCACCGCGCCGGGGCGGATCACTTCGTACGTCGAGGAGGAGGTTCTGGGATGCGTTACCTGAGTACCGTCTACCTCGCAGGCTACGGGGGAAAGCTCACCCGGGCAAAGGGCTCGCTCGTCTTCGCTCGTGACGGCCTCAAGCAGCGCATCCCCCTCGACGGGATCGACGCGATCGTGATCCTTGGAGCGGCCGAGGTCACGGTGGACGCACTGGCAGCTTGCGCGAACGAGGGCGTCCGCGTGGCCGCCCTCAAGCGGAGCGGTGCACTTCGCTTCAGCGTGCAGCCGCCGCAGGGAGGAAACGTCCAGCTCCGCGTGGCGCAGGCCGAGGCAGCGCTCGATGAGAGCCGCACGCTCCAGCTCGCAAAGACCTTCGTAGCCGCGAAGCTCCAGAGTTGCAGGCGGGTCGTCCTCCGCTGGGCACGAGACGAGCCTCTGAGAGCTTCCTCGTTCCTCACCGAGTGGTCCGACACGATTGCCCGAAGACTCGAGCGCTTGCCGAGCGCGGCGACGGGCGACCAAGTGCGCGGGATCGAGGGCGACGCCGCGCGTGCCTACTTCGCCGCGATGGGTCACGTGCTTTCGGACGGGCCATTTCCCTTCCTGGCACGCAATCGACGCCCCCCGCGAGACCCGGTGAACGCCATGCTCGGCTTTTGCTACGGGCTGCTTGTGACCGAAGTCGAGGGTGCTGTGCAGGCAGCCGGGCTGGACCACCAGGTGGGTTTCCTCCACCGCGCGCGCTCGGGCCGTCCGTCCCTGGCCCTCGACATGACAGAGGAGCTACGCCCTCTCGCCGACCGCTTCGTCGTGCGGTTGCTGCGACGCCGAGAGCTGTCTCCGACGGACTTCGTCGTCACGCCAGGTGGCGCGTGCTTCCTCGGCGACGATGCCCGATCGAGGGTTATCCGGTACTGGGAGCACGACAAGGCGGTACTCGTCCCCCACGCAGTGATGCGACGCCCCGTGGAGCGTTGGACCTTGCCGACGGTTCAAGCGACGCTCCTCGCCCGGCATCTACGAAGGGATCTTCCTGCCTACCCACCCTTCGTCTTGGCGGCCTAGATGGATGTACTCATCGCCTACGACATCGCTGACACGGCCGGCGACGGGGCGAGGCGCCTCCGCCACGTCGCCGAGGTCTGTCTCACCTACGGCCAACGCGTGCAGTTCAGCATGTTCGAGTGCCGGGTCAGCCCGACCCGATTGCAACGGCTCATCGGACAGCTCGAAGACGTCATCGACCCCACCCTCGACAGCGTCATGATCTACCGCTTCCCGGGCACGATCGCGCGGTCCCGGCAACGGCTCGGCACCGAGGTCATCCACGAGCTCGACGAGCCATGGATCCTCTGACTGCGAACCCCCGGTGATCCTTGACAACTGAAGACATGCGAGACCAGTCTGGCAGCGAACGACCACAGGAAGTGGTCGACAATGCCGTGCATCCTCTAGCCACGCGCTCACAGTGGCGGGAGGAGTGTCGCCGGGACCTCGGTCCCGGCCCTTATTGAGCGAACACCGACCTCGCGACGGTCCAGGGCTTCGGCTGTGTCGCCGGGACCTCGGTCCCGGCCCTTATTGAGCGTCGCACGCTGTACATCAGGTGTCCCGCAGACATCGTGTCGCCGGGACCTCGGTCCCGGCCCTTATTGAGCGTCTCACCCTACGAAGCCCGCGAGCCCCTCATGCTGGTGTCGCCGGGACCTCGGTCCCGGCTCTTATTGAGCGTGGCGGTTGAGCCCCGCCTTCGAGTGGCGGGAGGAGTGTCGCCGGGACCTCGGTCCCGGCCCTTATTGAGCGCCCATCTCC
>JAKAOD010000378.1 GCA_021823365.1 Actinomycetes bacterium
ATTACGAATCGAGGTGATCGCGATGACTCCAAGGTCGAGGCGTCAGTCCGACGCTGAGGCAGTCGAGCGCTACAGCGTCGCCGAGCATCAGGTCCCGGGGGCGGGTCCCGCCGTGAAGCGCACGCGACCAAATCTGACCTCCCATGTACCAATTCGTTTCCAGCCGGAAGTGCTGGCTCAGGTGCGGATCGTGGCAGAGCACGACGGTGTGACCGTAAGCACCTGGATTCGAGCAGCTGTCGGCCGAGCCGTCGCCATCCGCATGGCACAGATCGCCCCCGGCGACACCGCGCCTGCTGTGCACGTTTCCTTCCATCGCGCCGACGCGAATGCGGCGTCGTATCCGTACACAGGGGACCGCGAGCTTGAAGCCGCGTCTGCGTAGGGGTCCGTCGTCGCGGCAAGCTCGGGAACGACATGACGATCCTCCGGGCGCGCCATGCCGAGACCATCGCCGGCGGTGCCGAGGAGGTCGCGAGGGCGGCGGAGCGTGGCGCGACCCGGGCCGTGCCCCGGCCGGGCGTTGGCGCGACCGGGGGGCGACACCCAGCTTCGGGCGACATCGGCTCGCCCACGAGCTCGCCGTCCACGGCTGTGACGCGAAGCAGGCGCGCGGCGAGGTGACGGCGCTCGACGCCGAGGTCGCCGCCGACGGCATCGACGAGGTGTGCCAGCTCTTCCTGCCGTTCTCGGCGCAGAAGGACCGCTGGCCGCCAGAAGGCTCGCTCTTCCTCGCCTGCGACGACGGCCACGCAGCGTGGCGACTCGAGCCGGAGGCAGACGGCCAAGGCGGTGTCGCGTGGCACCGGGGCACGCCGGGAGCGATCCGCGAGGAGGCGTCAGGCGCTGGCCGCGTCGCCCGCGTCACGGCGCCTGTCGGCAAGCTGTTCTTCTACTGCTGGGGCCGATGGGTCCCCAGCCCCGCCGCAGCGTCCGGCGACCCGGGCGTGCTCGAGCAGTGGCGTGCCGTCCTCGGATGGTGACCGGGGGCGCCCGGTGCCGCGAGCCATGGCGGGCGGCCGGAGCCACCGGGCGAGACGGATGGCCGGCACGACGGCGGTCCGGGTCGGGGGCAACGCCTTCTTCGGCCCGGTCATGAGCCCGGCGCCGAAGGGCGAGGCGGCAGGGCGGCTGTGGGACGCCTTCGTCGTACTGACCGGCACCGACGGGCTGTTCGAGATCAAGCGCACCCGGGACTGCAAGCCGATCTTCGACTGAGCTCCGCCCGCGGGCCGGCGAACCTCAACCTCACGTCGACGTCGAGGTCGCGCCCGGACCTGTCCTGGTGACGCGCCGGAACGGTCCGGCCGAGAGCGGGCGTGCGGTGCGGTCCGCGGGGTGCGGCTGAATGGCATTCAGATGGTATCGTGATGCCAGTGGAGGCCACCATCGACAAGGCAGGAAGGATCGTCGTCCCCAAGGCCCTTCGAGACGCGCTCGGCCTGTCGCCAGGCACGACGCTCGACGTATCGACCTACGGCGCGGGTCTCACGCTGGTCCCGCGCGGCCGCACGGCGTCCGTCGTGGAAGAGGGTGGGGCGCTCGTGCTCGACAGCGATCGGCAGGTCGGCGACGGCGACATCTTCGGCCTGATCGATGCCGGGCGCCGGTAGCCCGATCGCCGTCGACACGAGCGTCGCGGTCCCGCTGCTGCTGCGCAATCATCCGTCGCATCGAGCGCTGATCTCCTGGCGGGACGGACGTCGGCTCTCCGTCTGCGGCCACGCCTGGATCGAGACCTACGCCGTGCTCACCAGGCTGCCCGGATCGGCCCGCGTCGCCCCCGCCGATGCGGCGAGGGTCATGTCGGCGACGTTCTCGGCTCCGGCATGGCCGAGCGAGCCGACGCTGGCGCGTGCGGCGGCTGAGCTCGCGGCGGCCGGCATCGCCGGTGGCGCGGCGTACGACGCGTGGATCGCCCTGGCCGCTCGCGACAGCGGCTCGATCCTCGCCAGTCGAGACCGTCGAGCCGAGACGACCTATCGACGCCTCGGCGTCGAGGTCGAGATGCTCGACGCCTGAGGTGACGGGCGTGCGTCGCGCTCACCGTTCGGGCTCGGGCGGGCGACGGTCGCGCTTTCGCTCCGAGCGCCGGCGCTTGTCCTCGAGCCGCCGCTCGCGCGAGGCACGCGTCGGGCTCGTCGCCAGCCTTGGCCGCTCGACGCGCAGCGCCGCGGCCAGACGCCCGGCGAGGCGTTCCAGGGCGAGCTCCCGGTTGCGCAGCTGGGAGCGGGAGTCCGAGGCGACGACCCGCACGGCCGGCCCGAGGCGCTCGAGCAGCCGCGCCCGCTGTCGGGGGCCGAGCGAGGGAGACGTCGCGACGTCGAAGAGGAGCTCGACGCGGGTGTTCGCCGTGTTGGCGTGCTGGCCGCCCGGGCCCCCGCTCCCGCTGAAGCGCCACACGAGCTCCTCGAGCGGGATCCGCACCGTCCGGCTCACGCGCAGCTCTGCCCGGGGCGGAAGGCCCGTGCCGTCGTCCGCTGCGTCGTTCCCGGGTGACCCCGCCGCCGGGCGCACCGGTCAAGGATCGCGCTCGGCGCGGCGCTCGTCCTCGAGCTGCTCCGTGAGCTCGAGGCGCGCGAGGCGGCCGCGAAGCCGCTGCGGCGGCCTGGTGGCGCCGTAGCGCAGGCCGTCGAGGAGGAGGGCGACGAGCGGCCGGGACTGCTCCAACTGGCGGGAGGCGTCGGCAGCCGAGGACTCGGCGCTCGAGGTGGCCATGGCCGAGCTCGTCCCGTGAGCGGAGCGACGCCTCTCGCGCCCGCCGCTCAAAGGGCGACCGCCAGATCCCGCCATTGCTCCGGGTCCGGACACGTGCCCAGCAGCTCGGTGACGCCTCTGACGATCGCGCCGAACTGATGGTGACCGAGTGTCCAGATCAAGATGCACCCCGAGTGGTGGCGGCCCTCCTCGCTCCACTCCCGCAGAAGGGGGGCAAAGTCCCGAGAGTTGCGCGTGACGAGGATCCGATCCTCCTGGGCCGCCAGTTCCAGCACCTCCGGATCGTCGAGCGCGCCCAAGGCGGGATCGGACGCGAGGCGCAAGACGTCATGGCCGCCGGTCTCCAGGGCTGAGCCGATCCGCCTGGGAGACAGGTTGGCGTCGAGGACCAGCCGCACCCGTCAGGCGCCCCTCACCGTGATGAAGGGAAACAACACGCCGACGTCGGCGATCGGCCGCCGGTTCTCGGCGACCGCCTCGGCGATCTCGTCCGGATACGCGTCTCGGTAGGCCACGGCGAGCCGCGCCTGTGCAGGCGACAGGAGTGTCTCGGCTCCCAGGGTCTCCGGCGAACCGAAGTCCTCCAGCATGTGGATGATCTCCCAGACGTCGAGACCTGAGCCGATGACCCAGGCGCGACGGCGCGCGTCGTCGCCACGGAAGGCGATGCCCGGAAAGCGCCGAGTCCGGGCGGTCTCCTCCGTGAACGCCTCGACGACCGCGCTCTTGGACCGTCGAGTCCGTCGGGCCTCGGCCTCGACGAGCTGCTCGGTGTCCTCTTGCAGACGCACGTTGAATGGCTGACCCTTGACCACGAGAACCTCCTCGCTACACACGCTACACTGTAGCAAGTAGCTGCTGGAGAGTGGTCGCCCTCCGGGGCGGCAGCGCTTCGAGACGATCACCGAGCCCGGGCCGCGCGCCGGTAGCATCGGCCGCGGTGAAGACGGTCATCCTCGATCCTCCGCCCGTCGAGGTGGAGCAGCTCGTCGAGCGGCGCAGGCGGCTCGGCCTGGACCACTTCGACGAGGTCTGGGAGGGCGTCTACCACATGGTTCCAGCGCCGAAAGG
>JAKAOD010000379.1 GCA_021823365.1 Actinomycetes bacterium
CCCAGGTCGGGACCCCTGCCGCCTTCTCGTCGATCCGCGCGCCGTGGTCACGCGCCGGCGAGCCGGGAACGTGGAACGGTCCGAGCACGGTCGACTCCGTCGCCCCCGGCGGTCCTTCGTGGGAGACGGTCCGGGCACTGGGCGAGGCTCGCGAGGACGGCGGCAGGGACAGCGATGGGCTTGCACCACAAGCTCTGCCACGTGCTCGGTGGCGCCTTTGATCTCCCCCATGCGCCGACCCACGCCGTCATGCTCCCCCACGTCGTCGCCTACAACCGTGACGCCGCGCCGGAGGCGATGCGCCGGGCCGCCCGCCGCGCTCGGGCGATCGAAGGCAGCGATCCAGGGAATCGTACTGACGCCTCGCAGAGGCGAGCCTCTCGGCCCGGCTGCCCGCGACGGCGCGGGGCGACCGAGCGGGTCAGCACTCGATCACGTTGACGGCGAGGCCGCCGCGCGAGGTCTCCTTGTACTTGGTCTTCATGTCGGCGCCGGTCTGCCGCATGGTCGCGAGCACCTGGTCGAGCGAGACGACGTGCCGCCCGTCGCCGGCGAGGGCGATGCGGCCGGCATCGACCGCCGTGACGGCGGCGACCGCGTTGCGCTCGATGCAGGGGACCTGGACGAATCCACCGACCGGATCGCAGGTCAGGCCGAGATGGTGCTCGATCGCGATCTCGGCGGCGTTCTCCACCTGGGGCGGCGTGCCGCCTCGGGCCGCGCAGAAGGCGGCGGCGGCCATCGCGCAGGCCGATCCGACCTCGCCCTGGCAGCCGACCTCCGCGCCCGAGATCGACGCCTCGTCCCTGCACAGCATGGCGATCGCTCCGGCGGTGAGGAGGAAGTCGACGATCTGGCTCTCGGAGGACACGGCGCCCTCGTCGACGCAGTAGCGGAGGACTGCCGGGACGATGCCCGCAGCACCGTTGGTCGGCGCGGTGACCACCCGGCCTCCGGCGGCGTTCTCCTCGCTCACTGCGAGCGCGTAGAGGTTGAGCCAGTCCATGCCCTCGCAGCGGTCGCCAACCTGCTCGCGCGAGAGCATCCGCGCGAACAGCCCCGGGGCGCGCCGCGGCAGCTGCAAGAAGCCGGGCAGGACACCCTCGGCTGTCATCCCGCGGCCTATGGACTCGTCCATGGCGTGCCAGACGCGGAGGAGCTGCGCGCGGAGCGCCGCCTCGGCGTGCAGCTCTCGCTCGTTCTCGAGCACGACCCCGGCGACCGGCGCGCCGAGCTCGTCGCAGTGGGCGAGGAGCTCCTTCGCGCTTCTGAAGGCGTAGGGGATCGCCCGTTGAGCGCTCGTGCCCGGCAACCCGTCGTCGACGACGAAGCCGCCCCCGACGGAGTAGTACGTCCTCTCGCGCACCTCGGAGCCGTCCCGGGCACGTGCGACGAAGCGGAGGCCGTTCGGGTGGCGCGCAAGCTGCTCGCGGCGGTGGAAGACGAGGTGCTCGGACTCGACGAACGCGATCACGGGTCCCCGGGCGAGTGCAAGGCGACGGCTCGCCCGGATCCGCTCGATTCGGCCGGGGATCGCGTCGACGTCGACGGTCTCGGCATCCTCCCCTTCGAGACCGAGGAGCAGCGCGCGATCGGTGCCGTGGCTCGTGCCGGTGGCGGCGAGCGAGCCGTAGAGATGGACGGTCAGAGTGGAGACCTCCTCGAGGCGGCCGCCAGAGCGCAGGTCCTCGAGGAACCGCGCCGCGGCCCGCATCGGCCCGACGGTGTGCGAGCTCGAGGGGCCGATGCCGATGCTGAAGAGCTCGAGCACGGTCGTCATCCTCGCTCTCCTCAGGCGGGCGGCGGCGCGGCCTCGGCGGCAACGACCGGCGGCCAGGTGCAGACGAGGTGACGGTCGCCATAGGCGTTGTCGATGCGCGCGACCGGCGGCCAGTACTTGCCCCCACTTCCTCCACCTGAAAGCCGCGCCCCCGCCGCCCTCGTGTACGGGCGGTCCCAGCTCTCGGCGAGGACGGCCGAGGCGGTGTGCGGTGCCCGCCTGAGCGGCGAGGAGTCGAGGGGGATCGCGCCGGCCTCGACTGCCGCGATCTCTTCCCGGATGGCAAGCATCGCCTCGCAGAAACGGTCGAGCTCGGCAAGCGGCTCTGACTCGGTCGGCTCGACCATGAGCGTCCCGGCGACCGGGAACGACATCGTGGGCGCGTGGAACCCGTAGTCGATCAGGCGCTTGGCGACATCCTCGTTCGTGACCCCGGCGCGGGCGGTGATCGGGCGGATGTCGAGCACGCACTCGTGCGCGACGAGCCCGCCCCGTCCCGTATACAGGACCGGGTAGCGGTCACCGAGTCTCGCCGCGACGTAGTTGGCCGCGAGCACTGCCGCCTCCGTCGCCTTTCGTAGACCGTCCAGCCCCATCATGCGGATGTAGGCCCAGGAGATCGGGAGCACGCCCGGCGAGCCGAAGGGCGTCGAGGCGACCGCTCCGCCTTGGCGGCCTTCGAGGGCGCCTTCGAGCGCCCGGTTGCCCGGAAGGTACGCCGCGAGGTGGGCACGGACGCCGATCGGCCCGACACCCGGCCCACCGCCGCCGTGGGGGATGGTAAAGGTCTTGTGCAGGTTGAAATGTGAGACATCGCCGCCGATCTCGGCGAAGCGGGCGACGCCGACGAGGGCGTTCAGGTTCGCCCCGTCGATGTACACCTGGCCGCCGGCCGCGTGCACCTGCTCGCAGATCTCGGTCACCGACTCCTCGAAGACGCCGTGGGTCGAGGGGTAGGTGAGCATGATCGCTCCGACGCGCTCGCCCTCGGCGTCGAGCTTGGCGCGGAGATCTGCCAGGTCCACGTTGCCCGATTCGTCGCAGGCGACCGGGACGACCGAGAAGCCCGCCATCGCCGCGCTCGCGGCGTTCGTGCCGTGCGCCGAGGTCGGGAGCAGGCAGGCGAGGCGTGAGGAGTCGCCGCGGCCCTCGTGGTAGCCGCGGATGGCGAGCAGGCCCGCGAGCTCCCCCTGGGATCCGGCATTCGGCTGCAGCGAGACGGCGTCGTAGCCGCTCAGCTCGCAGAGCCAGGCCTCCAGGTCCGCCATCACCCTCTGGTAGCCGCGCGCCTGGTCGAGCGGGGCGAAGGGGTGGAGGTCGGCGAAGCCGGGCCAGCTGATCGGCTCCATCTCGGCTGCGGCGTTGAGCTTCATCGTGCAGGAGCCGAGCGGGATCATGCTCCGGTCGAGCGCGAGATCCCTGTCGGAGAGAGAGCGCAGATAGCGGAGCATCGCCGTCTCGGAGTGGTAGCTCGTGAACACCGGTTGGGTCAGGTACCCGCTCGTCCGCCACCACCGGTCGGGGATCGGGCTCTCGGCCAGGGCGTCGACCTCGGCGAAGGACTGCTCCGCCCCGAAGATCGACCATACGAGCTCGACGGTCTCGGGCGTGCTCGTCTCGTCGAGGTTGATCCCGACGGTGGCGCCGTCGAGGCGACGGAGGTTGACCCGGCGCGCCGAAGCGATGGCCAGCACCTCCTCGGTCCGTCCGCCCGTCGCCACGGCGACGGCGTCGAAATAGCGCTCGGTCAGCACTGAGTGACCGGCGCGCCGCAGCCCTTCGCCGAGCGCGACGGCGAGCCGGTGGACACGGAGCGCGATCGCCCGGAGCCCCTCCGGGCCGTGGTAGGCCGCGTAGAGGCCGGCGACTACCGCGAGGAGTGCCTGCGCGGTGCAGATGTTGCTCGTCGCTCGCTCGCGGCGGATGTGCTGCTCGCGCGTCTGGAGCGCCAGCCTCAGTGCCGGCCGCCCTTCGGCGTCGACCGAGATCCCGA
>JAKAOD010000380.1 GCA_021823365.1 Actinomycetes bacterium
CCCACGGGGGCGCCGTCGCCGACGCCTGCATCCTCGGCGAGCCGACCGAGCACCGGATCGTCCTCGGTCACCACGGCACGATGTGGGCGAGGATCTCGACCGAGGGACCCTTCGTCCACACGGCCTTCTCGGCCGGGCGCCTCGAGGAGAACGCGATACTCCGCATGGCCGAGGTGCTCCGCCGGGTCCGGGCCTGGGCGCCGGACTGGGAGGCCCGGACCGCCTACGGGGGCCGGCCGGGCGTCTTGAACGTCGGCGCCGTCTCCGGCGGGCATGCCTGGCGCGCGAGCCGGACGCCGGACAGGACCGACCTGTTCCTCGACCTGCGCGTGCCCCCGAGCATGCCGATGCAGGCGGCTCGCGCCGAGCTCGCCCGCTTCGTCGCCGGGTTGAGGGAAGAGCTGCCGGACGCCGGGATCACCTGGGAGATCTACGTGACCTCCCCCGGCGCGGAGATCGACCCCGACCACGAGCTGATCGGCGCGATCGACGCGGCGCACCGGGAGGTGTTCGGGGCGGCCCCGGAGCGGGACACGGTGCGGTGGTCCTCCGACGCCTCCGTGCTCACGCGTTACGGCATCGCGAGCGTCAACTACGGGGCATCGAGCGGCTTGCCGCACGCCGACGGCGAGTACATGGACGTCGAGGCGCTCGTGAGGACAGCACAGGTGTACGCACTGGCATCAGCACGGATCTGCGAGGTCGAGCGATGAAGCTCATCATGTTCTCCGACCCGGCCGGCAATCCCCGGCCCGGGGTCGTCGACGGCGACGAGGCGGTGACGATCGAGGGGGTGAGCTCGATCCTCGAGCTCTACCAGGCGGGGCCGGACCTCGCGGCCGCGCGGGGGGCCTCGGGGCCCCGCTTCCCGCTCGGGGACGTGACGCTCCTGCCGCCGATCGTCCCGAGAAAGCTCGTCCACACCTCGGGGAACTTCCGGGAGCACGAGGAGGAGTCCCGCAACGTCAATTGGAGCCACGCCATCGCGCCCTGGATCGTCTTCTTCCAGAACGTCGACGCCATCATCGGGCAGGACGACGCCGTCGTCTACCCCGAGCACCTGACCAAGGAGCTCGACCACGAGCTCGAGCTCGCGATCGTCATGGCGCGCAGCGGCTCGAACCTCACTCCGGAGGAGGCGGAGAGCTTCATCGGCGGCTACCTCATCTTCAACGACATCACGGCGCGCGACATCCAGCGGCGCGAGATGAAGTCCGGCGTGTTCTCCTTCTGCAAGTCGATCGAGACCTTCTGCCCGCTCGGACCCTGGATCGTCACGCCCGACGAGGTCGGCGATCCCTACACGCTGGACATGCGCCTCACGGTCAACGGCGACCTCCGGCAGCACTCGTACTCGGGAAACCTGTCGGTGACCATCCCCGAGCTGATCGCCCACCACTCGCCGCTGCACTACAACGCGGGCGACGTCCTCACGACCGGCACGGTCTCGGGCGTCGCCGGGTTCAAGACCGACGCCGAGAAGTGGTACCTGCAGCCGGGCGACGTGATGGAGTGCACCATCGACCGCGTCGGCACGCTGCGCAACAGGGTGATCTCCTGGCGGGACGCGCACGGCGAGGCGGCGCCTCCGTTCAGGGAGTGGTGATGGCGACCTGGCCGGTCGACGAGGCGCGCCTCGAGCGGGTGCGGGCGCTCATGGAGGAGGACGACCTCGACGCCCTCGTCGTGCGGGCGCCGGACAACGTCGTCTACCTCACGAACTACTGGTGCATGAAGGGCTACGACCTCGCGGTGTTCCCGAGGAGGGGGCCGGCGACGCTCGTCGTACTCGCCCCCCAGCTCGAGGACGCCGGACGCACCGCCTGGACGGGCGACATCCGCACCTACCCCCACTACGATCCCGCCGACCCCCGCCCCCCCGCCGACCGGGCCCTGTCGCTCGCCCTCGGGGTGCTCGCCGAGCGGGACCTCGGCCGGCGGGTGGGCGTCGAGCTCTCCCAGACCGCCCAGGGCGCGGACCGGATGGCCGGGGAGCCGACGGTCTTCAGCGCGCCCTACTTCGAGGCTTTCGGCAAGGTCGCCCGTGAGGTGGCCGACGCGACGGGGCTCCTCGCGCGGGCCCGCATGCGCAAGACCGCCCAGGAGCTCGAGCGGATGCGCCTCGCCCAGGAGCTCGCGACGCTCGGCCTCGAGCACGTCGGCGCGCGCATCCGGCCGGGGATGCGCGAGAGCGAGGTCGGGGCGATGTTCGAGGGGTTCGTCCACGAGACCGGCATCGGCTACCAGGGGCGGGTCGAGATGGCGCGTGCCTTCACCCTCGTGTGGTCCGGGCCCGGCATCAAGACCTTCACCGCGACGGGTCACCGGCCGGTCTGCGAGCACGAGCCCACGCTGCTCGAGATCTGGGTCTGCGCCGACGGTTACTGGACGGACCTGACGAAGAACTTCTGCCCCGGCTCGCTCGACTCGCGCTATGTCGACCTGCTGGAGCTCCTGCTGCAGGCGCGGGACGACGCCGTCGCGCATCTTCGACCGGGGGCCGACCTCGCCGAGGTCGACCGGGCGATCCGCTCCCGGCTCGCCGAGGGCGGCTACGCCGGCCAGCCGGACCACGCCGTCGCGCACGGCGTCGGCGCTCGGGCGCACGAGCCGCCGTGGGCGCACCAGGCCTCCCCCGCGACCGTCGAGGAGGGGATGGTGCTCGCCATCGAGCCCGGCGCCTACTGGCCCGGCGGCGGGGGCCTCAGGCTCGAGGACGACTACCTCGTCACGGCGGGCGGTGCCGAACGGCTCGGGACCTTTCGGGACGACTTCCGTGCCGGCTGAGCGGGACCTGACCCCGGGCGCGAAGCAAGGCGAGGACCGGGACGGGGGCGTGACGCGCGTCTGCGTCGTCGGGTGCGGCGCAGTCGGCAGCCTTTTCGCCGCCCATCTCGCCGGTCTCGACGGCGTCGAGGTGCACGCTTACGACCTGAGCCGGGAGCACGTCGAGGCGATCAACCGCGACGGTCTGCGGATCACCGGCTGCGCCGACATCACCGCGGCCGTGCGGGCGACCGACGACGCGAGCAGCCTGCCGGCGTGCGAGTTCGGGATCGTCGCGACCAAGGGCTACGCGACCCGAGCCGCGATCGAGGCCACTGCGCACTGCTTCTCCGGCGGCTGCGTCGCGAGCGTGCAGAACGGCGTCGGCAACGAGGAGATCGTCGCCGAGCACGTCCGCCACGTCATCGTCGGGACGACGTTCCCGGCAGGCCACGTCGTCGCGCCGGGGGTCGTCGAGATGGACACGACCGGGGACACCTGGATCGGACCCTACGGCGGGGACCTCGGCATCATGGGAGAGGTCAGGCGGCTCGCCGAGCTGCTCAGCGCCTCCGGGATGCCCACGGTCGCCCTCGAAGACGCCCGGGGGGCGCAGTGGACGAAGCTCGTCTTCAACGCCGCGACCAACCCCGTCGGTGCGCTGACCGGTCTCACCCACGGTCAGATCTGCGACCTGCCGGCGACGAGGGCGCTTGTGAGCGCCCTCGTCGCCGAGGGTGCCGCCGTCGCCGATGCGCTCGGGATCGTCCTCGACTCCGACCCCGAGGCGCTCGTCGACCACGCCGCCAGGGTCGCCTGGGGGCACAAGGCCAGCATGCTGCAGGACGTCGTGGCGCGCCGTGCGACCGAGATCGGCTCGCTGAACGGCGGGATCGCCGACCTCGGGGCGAGGTGCGGCGTGGCGACGCCCCTCAACGAGGCGATCGTCGCTCTCGTGCGCGGCGGCGACGCCTC
>JAKAOD010000381.1 GCA_021823365.1 Actinomycetes bacterium
GCTGCTCGGGTCGGCTCACCCGGTCGAAGAAGCGCGAGACGGGGCGGAAGGCGTCGTTGACCGAGACGTCCGCCGACGCGGGGTGCTCGAGCTGCTGGAGCACCGGCCCGGCGGCGCGGGTGGCGAAGTAGTCGGAGGGGAGGAGCAGCACGGGGAGCCGGTTGATCGTCGCGAGCGCCGCGCCGGTGACCATGTTCGTCGCGCCCGGGCCGATCGAGGTGGCGCAGGCGAGCGTCGAGAGCCGGTTGCGCATCTTGGCAAACGCGGCGGCGGCGTGCACCATCGCCTGCTCGTTGCGGGCCTGGCGGTAGACGAAGGTGCCGGGGGCTGCGAGCTCGAGCTCGAGGAGCGCCTCGCCGATGCCAGAGACGTTGCCGTGGCCGAAGATCCCGAAGCAGCCCTCGACGAGACGCTGCTCCGTCCCGTCGCGCTCGCTCCACTGGCTCGCGAGGAACCGCACCGTCGCCTGCGCGACGGTCAGTCGTTCAGTGCGCATCTCCGCTCCCTTGCGCGGGGACGATCCCGGCTGGGCCGGCCTCGTCGCCGCCGGCCTGGCCGGCATCGGGCCTTCCGGCCGCTCCGGCGACGAGCCCGCCCGGACCGAGGCGGCGGTCGAGGTCCTGGCCGCTCCAGCTCTCGCGCACCCAGGCGTGGGCCGGGTCGTCCCGGGCGAGCCAGGCCCGCCTCCCCGGCCCGGCCATGACGTTCAGGTAGTAGAGGTCGTAGCCGGGCGGTGCCATCGACGGGCCGTGCCAGCCGTGCGGGACGAGGACGACGTCGCCCGTGGCCACCTCGACGAGGACGTCGATCGGCCGCTCGGGCGTGCCGTAGACGCGCTGGTAGGCGACCGGGCGGGCCGCCGGGCGCCCGGCGGCGCCCGGGGCAGCCCCGGCACCGGCGGCACCAGACGGCCGCGCGGCCGCAGCCGCCTGCTGGACCTCGAAGTAGTAGACCTCCTCGAGCTCGCTCTCGTCCTCCCGCGCCTCGTCGTGCTTGTGGGGCGGGTAGGACGACCAGTTGCCGCCGGGCGTCACCACCTCACAGACGATGAGGCGCTCTGCGGCGAAGGTCTCGGGGAAGCAGGGCTTGGCGATCCAGCGCGAGGACGGCCCGGCTCCTCTGAGCTCCACCGGGACCTCGCCCGGCGCGATGTAGCGGGCGGCGTGCCGGCCCTCGGCACGCGCGCCGGGAACGGCGAACCGGCCGCCGCCGGGGGACTCCACGCGAAGCTCCGTCGCCGGCGGGAGGTAGCAGGCGTCGCTCACCCCGGCGAAGGGGCTCGCCCGGCCGGCGAGCTCGAAGGCGGCGCCGGGCGAGCGTACGGTGCACGACCCGGCGAGCGGGAGGACGAGCACCTCGTCCTCTCCCGTCTCGAGCGCGGCGCTGCCCCCGGCGTGCAGGTCCAGGACGCGCAGCGAGGACCAGGACCATCCCGCCTCGGCCTGGGAGAGGGCGAGCGCGAACGGATCCGTGGCGAGGCTGCCGCGGCGGCGGTGCAGCCGCCGGGCGTCCGGCCCGGCGCCGCCAGGGCCGGCGATCCTGCCGGTGCCGGAGCTGCCGAGGCTGCCGCCCCGGCGGGCCGCGCCGCCGCCCCCGCCGGTCACGCCGAGGCCCGATCTCCGGAGCGCACGAGGCGCGCCGCGGCGTCGACCGCCGCCTCGACGTCGTCCCCGGGCGGGTAGAGGAGCGAGCGGCCGACGACGAGGCCGCGCACGCCGGGCAGCGCGAGGGCCCGTTCCCACTGGTCGTAGGTCTCCTCGGGGGAATCGACCGGGTCCCCCCCGAGGAGGACCACCGGCAGCGTCGTCGCCGCCATGACCCGCTCCATGTCCGGGACGACGGGAAGCTTCAGCCACGTGTAGGCGCTGGTCGGGCCGAGCGCAGCGGAGATGGCGACCGAGGTGACGACGGCATCGGGGGACAGGTCGTTCGACACCTTTCCGTCGACGCGGCGGGAGAGGAACGGCTCGATCATCGCCATCATTCGCAGCTCGGCAAGGGCGCCGACCGCCCGCCCGCAGGCCTCGAGCGTCGCGGCGCTGCCGGCGTCGGCGAGGTCGATGCGGCAGAGCATCTTGCCCCCCTCGAAGCCCATCCTGGCAAGCGTCGGCACGTCGAAGCCGGTGAAGCGGTCGTCGAGCTCGAAGCTCGCCCCCTTCAGCCCGCCGCGGTTCATCGAGCCGACGACCACCTTGTCCTCGAGGGCGCCGAGGAGGAGGAGGTCCTCCGCGACGTCGGCCGTGGCGAGCACGCCGTCGACGCCCGGGCGGGCGAGCGCGGCGACGAGGCGCTGGAGCAGGTCCCGGCGGTCCGCCATCGCGAGGCTGCGGCGCCCGACGCCGAGCGCGCCCCTCCCGGGGTGGTCGGCGGCGATGAGCATCAGCCGCCCGCTGCCGTCGAGCAGAGCGCGGCGCCTCCGCCGGCCCGCAGCGTCGAGGATCGCCTCGGGGTGCCGGGCGCGGGTCTCCCCGACCCGTGCGAGGTCGAGGTCACCCATCGGCGCCGCCACCCATCAGCTCCTCGACCTCCTCCGTCCGCGGCATCGCCGTCGAGCACTCGAGGCGCGAGGCGACGATCGCCCCGGCGGCGTTGGCGAAGCGGACCGTGCGCTCGAGATCCCAGCGAGCGAGCAGGGCGTGGCAGAGCGCCCCGCCGAAGCCGTCGCCGGCACCGAGCCCGTTGAGCACGTCGACGGCGCACGGCGGGACGTCGACCACCTCGTCAGGCGTCGCGGCGAGCACGCCCTTCGGGCCGCGCTTGACCACGGCGAGCTCGAGCCCGAGCTCGAGGAGGGCCCGCGCCGCGTCGAGCGGCTCGGAGGTGCCGACGGCGACCGCCACCTCCTCGAGGTTGCCGACCGCCGCAGTGACCTGAGGGAGCGCACGGCGCACCTCGGCGCGCGCCGCCTCCGCGCTCTCCCAGAACATCGGGCGGTAGTCGAGGTCGAGCACGGTGATCGGCCGCCGCCCGCGTGCCGCCCAGGCGGCGTGGTGCGCCGAGCGGCTCGGCTCCTCCGAGAGCCCCGTCACCGTCGACCAGAAGATCCGCGCCGATCCGATGGCGTCGAGGTCGAGCTCCTCGGGCTTGATCTCGAGGTCCGGCGCCTTCGGGTACCGGTAGAACCAGAGCGGGAAGTGATCGGGCGGGAATATCTCGCAGAAGGTGACCGGCGTCGGGAGCGAGGCGACCGGCGCGACGAAGCGGTCGTCGACGCCGAGGTCGCGAAGGGCCGCGTGCACGAAGCGGCCAAATGGGTCGTCGCCCGTGCGGGTGATGACCGCCGAGCGCCGGCCGTGGCGGGCAGCGGCGACGGCGACGTTGGTCGCGCTGCCCCCGAGGAACCTGCCGAAGCGCGTCACGTCCTCGAGGTGGACGCCGACCTCGAGCGGGTAGAGGTCGACGCCGACGCGCCCCATCGTCACGACGTCGAAGCACTCTACCATTGCGATGACCTTAGCGCGCGACAGGCAGTATGTATAGATGTAATGACAACTTCTGGTTCAGTCCTCACCCGCGCCCCGCGCCAAGGCGTCACCAGACAGACCGGCGACCCTCGGACAGCGGGCGAGCGCGGCAATGAGCACATCGGCAGCAGGGGCAGCAGCGGCGACGAGGGGACCCGGCCGGCCGAGCACGTAGGGTCCGGAGGCGGACCGCACGGTCCCGCCGGCCTGCTCCACCAGTGCGACACCGGCCGCGACGTCCCAGATCGCCGGGCCGGCGTGGACGACACCGTGCAC
>JAKAOD010000382.1 GCA_021823365.1 Actinomycetes bacterium
TCGACCGGGCGCACCCGCCGCTCGGGGCGCGGCGCGCCGGCGCCCCGGGAGCTCAGCACCGGCGCATGCTATCCGGGCACTCGGACCCGGCTCGCGCCTCGAGCCCGCCCCGGGGCACTCGCGCGGCCCACGGCTATCGTGACCCCGTGAGCCTTGACGCCGCCGAGCCCGAGCGCGGCGCCGCGGGAGACGTCAAGCGGGTCCTCGGTGCCCGACGCAGCGAGGAGGGCTGGGGGGCGGCGCCGTCCACCCGGCGCATGCTCGCCTTCGTCGAGACGACGACCGTCTGGCATCCGGCGGGGGTGTGAGCGACGTCCCTCGCCGTCGTCGACCACCCGCTCGCCCACTCGCTCCTCACGTCGCTGCGCGACCGGACGACGCCGCCCCCGCTGTTCCGGCTGATCGCCAAGCGCCTCGCGCTCGTGCTCTGCATCGAGGCAACCCGTGGCCTTCCGGCGACCGCGGTCGACGTCGAGACCCCCCTGGCAGCCACGGCAGGCACGCGGCTCGACCCGCTCGTCGCCGTCCCGATCCTTCGAGCAGGGCTTGGGATGCTCGAGGCGGTGACGGAGCTCTTCCCCGAGGTCACCGTCGGCTACCTCGGGCTCGAGCGTGACCACGCGACCTTCGAGCCGTCGATGTACTACTCCAAGCTCCCCCCGCTCGAGGGGCGCAACGCGCTGCTGCTCGACCCGATGCTCGCCACCGGCGGCTCGGCCTCCGCCGCGTGCGAGGCGCTCGAGAAGGCGGGCGCGGTGCACGTGACGCTGCTCTCGGTCGTCGCCGCGCCCGAAGGGATCGCGCGCCTGCAGCACGCCCACCCCGAGCTCGACATCGTGACAGCCTCGATCGACGACGGCCTCAACTCGAGCGCCTATATCGTGCCGGGACTCGGGGACTTCGGCGACCGGCTCTTCGGCACCTGAGACCGCCCTCGGACGCCTGCCGACGCCCCGGCCGGCTCGCCGCCGGGTCAGGACGCCGCAGCCCCGAGGCTCGGGATGACCTCTCTCGCGTAGGCCGCAAGCGTCTCCTCGACGCCGTCGTGCATGAGGTAGAGCGCGAACTGGTCGACGCCGAGGGATGCGAGCTCACCAAGTCGCCGGACGTGCTCGCTCGCCGGGCCGAGCAGGCAGAAGCGGTCGACCACCTCGTCGGGGACGAACTCGGTCGACGGGTTCCCGGTCTTGCCGTGGTGGCTGTAGTCGTACTCGGGCCGGCTCGCGACGTAGTCGGTGAGCTCGCGGGGCACGGCGCCGGAGCGGGCGCCGTAGCGGGCGACGAGATCGGCGACATGGTTGCCGACCATGCCCCCGAACCAGCGGACCTGGTCGCGCATGCGGGCGCGGTCGTCCCCGACGTAGGCCGGCGCCGCCGCGCAGACCTTGAACGGATCTGCGCCCCGCCCGGCGGCGAGGCGCGCCTCGCGCGCCGAGCGGACCGACCACTCGACCAGGTAGGGATCGGCGAGCTGGAGCACGAGCCCGTCGGCGGCGCGTCCGGCGAGCTCGAGCGCCTTCGGCCCGTAGGCAGCCATCAGCACCTCCAAGGCTCCGTCGCGCACCCACGGGAGCTGCGATGGCGTGCCGTTGACCTCGACGCGCTCGCCCCGGGCGAGACCCCTGATGACCCGCATCGCCTCTCCAAGGGTCCGGAGGCTCGCCGGGCGCCCGCCGATCACCCGCACCGCCGAGTCGCCTCGACCGATCGCGCAGACGGTGCGATTGCCGTACATCTCGTTGAGCGTGGCGAACAGCGACGCCGTGACGGTCCAGTCCCGGGAGACCGGGTTGGTCACCATGGGCCCGACGACGACGCGCTCGGTCTCGGCGAGGATGCGGGAGTAGATGACGAAGGGTTCCTCCCACAGCACGCAGGAGTCGAATGTCCACACGTAGTCGAACCCTGCCTTCTCAGCAGCCCTGGCGAGCTCGACGACGCGGCGCGCCGGCGGGTCGGTCTGCAGGACGACGCCGAGCTCCATCGCACTCCCTCCTCGCATCCCGGCCGCCAGAGCGGCACGGGCGAACGTCGCGACCGGCGCGACTAGTGCAGGTACTGGTTCGTGCCTCGGGGGAGGTAGTGCCCGTCCCCCTTCGCGCCGCGGTAGCTGCCGCCCGCGACGATCACCTTTCCCCGCGACAGCACCGTGTCGACGGCGCCGGTCACCCCCATGCCTTCGTAGGCCGAGTAGTCGACGGCCATGTGGTGGGTCGAGGCAGAGAGCACCTGGGCCCGTCGGGGGTCGTAGACGACGAGGTCGGCGTCCGAGCCCGGGGCGATGACACCCTTCTTGGGGTAGAGGCCGAACATCCGGGCAGGTGTCGTGGCAGTGACCTCGACGAAGCGCTCCAGGGTGAGCTCCCTGCGAGCGACGCCCTGGAAGACGAGGTCCATCCGGTTCTCGACGCCAGGGATCCCGTTCGGGATCTTCGAGAAGTCGTCCCGCCCGAGCTCCTTCTGGTCCTTGAAGCAGAAGGGGCAGTGGTCGGTCGACACGACGCTCAGCTCGTCGGTGCGAAGGCCCCGCCAGAGCGCGGCGTGGTGGCTCGGGGCCCTGAGCGGCGGCGAGCAGACGAACTTCGCCCCCTCGAACCCCTCCCGTACGAGGTCCTCGTCGGAGAGGAACAGGTACTGGGGGCAGGTCTCCGCAAATGCGTTCTGGCCGGCGTGGCGCGCCTCGGCGACGGCCTCCAGCGCCCCCGAGGCGCTCAGGTGGACGATGTAGACGGGCGCCCCGGCGACCGCGGCGAGGGCGATCGCCCGGTGCGTCGCCTCGGCCTCGAGGCGCTCGGGCCGGGTCAGGCCGTGGAAGCGGGGCGCGGTGTCGCCCCTGCCGAGCGCCTGGGCGACGAGGACGTCGATCGCGATGCCGTTCTCGGCGTGCATCATGATGGTCGCGCCGTTCCCCGCCGCCTGCTGCATGGCGCGCAGGATCTCCCCGTCGGTCGAGTAGAAGACGCCGGGATAAGCCATGAACAGCTTGAAGCTCGTCACACCCTCGTCGACGAGGAGGTCCATCTCCTTGCACGACTGGTCGTTGACGTCGGCAACGATCATGTGGAGCCCGTAGTCGATCGCGCACGCTCCGTCGGCCTTCTGGAGCCAGGTGTCGAGGCCCTTGCGCAGCGGCTCGCCGCGGCGCTGGACGGCGAAGTCGAGGATCGTCGTCGTGCCGCCGAAGGCCGCTGCGCGCGTCCCGGTCTCGAAGGTGTCGCTCGACCGGGTGCCGCCGAACGGCATCTCCATGTGGGTGTGCACGTCGATGCCGCCAGGCACGACGAGCTTCCCCGAGGCGTCGACGCGCACGTCGGCGCCGTCCGCGAACCGGACAGCGAGCTCCGAGCCGGGCTCGGCGAGGGCGACGATCCGCTCGCCCTCGACGAGCACCTCCTGGCGGGCGACGCCGGTAGCGGCGACGACGGTTCCTCCGGCGACGACGATCCGCATCGGAGCCTCCTGCTCGCTTCGTCAGGGCGCGACCAGCGGGCCGTAGGCCTGCGGGTTGCGGTCCCTGTAGAAAGCCCATGTGTCCCGCACTTCGGCGAGCACCGCCATGTCGAGGTCGCGCAAGACGACCGCGTCCTCTCCGTCCGGGGCCGCGTCGCCGACGAGCCGACCGCGAGGGTCGACGAAGTACGAGCTTCCGTAGAAGTCGTCGTCGCCGAGCGGCTCGACGCCGACGCGGTTGATCGCGCCGACGAAGTACTCGTTGGCGACGGCCGCCGCC
>JAKAOD010000383.1 GCA_021823365.1 Actinomycetes bacterium
TCTGATGGCTGGGCCCGGAGGGACGCGTACGGCGAGGTCGTTCGCCCACCTCCACCAGCACACCGAGTACTCGATGCTCGACGGCGCGTCGCGGATCGGCGACGTCGTCGCGGCAGCGGTCGCCGACGGCCAGCCGGCGATCGCCATCACCGACCACGGCAACATGTACGGCGTCCTCGACTTCTACAAGGCGTGCCGGGAGCGGGGCATCAAGCCGATCATCGGCATCGAGGCCTACATGGCGGGAAGCTCGCGCTTCGAGCGGCCCGTGCGGCGGGGCCGGCTCGACGACACGGGTGGCGAGGGCGAGCGGGGCGAGAAGCTCTACTACCACTTGACGGTCCTCGCCGAGACGACCGAGGGCTACCGGAACCTGATGGAGCTCTCGTCCGAGGCGTTCCTCTCCGGCTACTACTACAAGCCACGCGCCGACTGGGAGCTCCTCGAGCGCTACCACGAGGGCCTGATCGCGACGACCGGCTGTCTCGGCGGCGTCGTCCTCCAGGCGCTGCTGGGCGGCGATGTCGCCGAGGCGCGTCGGCACGCCGGCCGCCTGCAGGACATCTTCGGGCGGGACAGCCTCTTCGTCGAGCTGCAGGACCACGGCCTGGCGGAGCAGCGGCGGACGAACCCCCAGCTCGTCGACATCGCCCGCTGGATCGGCGCCCCGCTCGTCGCGACGAACGACGGGCACTACTGCCGGCGGGAGGACGCCGTCGCCCACGACGCGCTGCTCTGCGTGCAGACGGGTGCCACGATCGACGACCCGAAGCGGTTCAAGTTCGACGGCGAGGAGCACTACCTGAAATCGGCCGCCGAGATGCGGCAGCTGTTCTCAGAGCTGCCGGAGGCGTGCGACAACACGCTGTGGATCGCCGAGCGGGCCCACGTCGAGATCGAGCTCGGCAAGCCCACCCTCCCTCGCTTTCCTGTGCCCGAGGAGTTCCGCCGAACGACCTACGAGGAGTCGGCGACCGCGTACCTCCGCCACCTCACGCTCGAAGGCGCCGCCGAGCGCTACGGGACGGCGCTGCCCGACGCGGTCGCCGAGCGCATCCACTACGAGCTCGGCGTGATCGAGTCGATGGGATTCTCCGCCTACTTCCTCGTGGTCTGGGACCTGATCCGCCACGCGCGCCGCTCGGGCATCCGCGTCGGGCCGGGCCGGGGCTCGGCAGCGGGGTGCTGCGTCGCGTACTGCCTCCGCATCGTCGACCTCGACCCGATCCGCTACGACCTGATCTTCGAGCGGTTCCTCAACCCGGGCCGCAAGCAGATGCCCGACATCGACATGGACTTCGACGAGCGCTTCCGTGGCGAGATGATCCGCTACGCCTCGGAGCGCTACGGCTGGGACCGCGTCGCGCAGATCGTGACCTTCTCGACGATCAAGGCGCGCGCCGCCGTACGGGACGCCGCGAGGGTCCTCGGTTTCCCGTACGCGCTCGGCGATCGGGTGGCCAAGGCGATGCCCCCGCTCGTCATGGGGCGCGACACGCCGCTTTCCGCCTGCCTCGAGCGGGTCGAGGGCTACGACGACGGCTATGCGGCGGCGTCGGGCCTGCGGGAGATGTACGCCGCCGACCCCGACGCCCGCAAGGTGATCGACGTCGCCAAGGGTCTCGAGGGCCTCCGCCGGCAGGACGGCATCCACGCCGCAGCGGTCGTCATCACCCACGAACCGCTCACCGAGTACCTGCCGATCCAGCGCAAGCCCGAACCGGGTGGCGAGCCGGCCGACGCCCCGATCGTCACGCAGTACGAGATGCACGGGGTCGAGGAGCTGGGCCTGTTGAAGATGGACTTCCTCGGCCTGCGCAATCTCTCGGTGATCGAGCGGGCGCTCGACCTGGTCGAGGAGCGGGAGGGCGATCGACCGGACATCGACGCGGTCCCGCTGGAGGACGAGAAGACCTTCGCGATGCTGCGCGAGGGCGACTCGATCGGCGTGTTCCAGCTCGAGGGCGGGCCCATGCGCTCGCTGATGCGCTCGCTCGCCCCGACGAGCTTCGACGACGTCGCCGCCCTCGTCGCCCTCTACCGCCCGGGCCCGATGGCGGCGAACATGCACCGCGACTATGCCGACCGGAAGAACGGGCGAAAGCCCGTCACCTACCTGCATCCCGAGCTCGAGCCGATCCTGGCGGACACCTACGGCTTGATGATCTACCAGGAGTCGATGATGCGGGTCGCCCAGCGCTTCGCCGGCTATTCGCTCGAGGAGGCGGACAACCTCAGAAAGGCGGCGGGCAAGAAGAGCCGGTCGATCATGCAGGCCGAGCGCGAGAAGTTCGTGGCGGGCTGCGTGGCCCAGGGCTACGGGGAGAAGATCGGCACGCAGCTGTTCGACATCATCGAGCCGTTCGCCGACTATGCGTTCAACAAGTCGCACTCCTACGGCTACGGGCTCGTCGCGTACCAGACGGCCTGGCTGAAGGCGAACTACCCCGTGGAGTACCTCGCCGCGCTGCTCTCCTCGGTGAAGGACGACAAGGACAAGACGGCGGTCTACCTCTCGGAGTGCCGGGCGCTCGGCATCGCCGTCCACGTCCCGGACGTGAACGTCTCGGCCTCCAACTTCACCGCGCGCCCGCCGGCCCCTGGCGGGGGCGGGCCCGGCTCGATCACCTTCGGGCTGTCGGCGATCCGCAACGTCGGCGAGGGGCTCGTGTCGATGATCGTCGCCGAGCGCGAGCGAGGCGGGCCGTTCGCCGACTTCTACGACTTCTGCAGCCGGGTCGACCCCTCCGTCCTCAACAAGCGTACGGTCGAGTCCTTGATCAAGGCGGGGGCGTTCGACTCCGTCGGGCACCCCCGAAAGGGCCTCTGCCTCGTCTTCGACGACGTGATCGACCGCGTGCTGACCCGGCGGCGCGAGGAGGAGCAGGGGATCTCGACGCTCTTCTCCCTCCTCGAGCCGGAGGGCGCGGGGTCCTCGGGGGGGCGCTTCGCCGAGGCGAGGGTCGACATCCCTGACGCCGAGTTCGGCAAGGCCGAGCGCCTCGCCCTCGAGAAGGAGATGCTCGGGCTCTACGTGAGCGACCACCCGCTGCTCGGCGTCGAGGCGGCGTTGCGCAGGCTCACCGACGTCTCGATCCGGGACGTGCTCGACCAGGCGGCTGGCCCGGGCGAGCCAGGAGCGCCGGGCGCGCCGGGCGAGGGCGGCATGCGCGTCGTCGGCGGCGTCGTGACGAGCCTCTCTCGCCGCTACACCAAGCGCGGCGAGCTCATGGCGACGTTCGTGCTCGAGGACCTCGAGGCGGCGATCGAGGCGTTCGTCTTCCCGAAGGTGATGCAGGAGCACGGCGGGGCGCTCGTCGAGGACGCCGTGGTCGTCGTCCGCGGGCGGATCGACCTGCGAGACGACCAGCCGAAGCTCGTGTGCTCGGAGATCCGGCGCCAGCAGCTCGAGCCCGTCGGCGCCGGCGCGCCGATCGAGGTGAGCGTCCCGGTCGGCTCGCTCACCGAGTCCGTCGTCCGCGCCAGCCGCGCTCCAAAGGCCCGCAGCGCCAGCTCGCTGTGGTCGCGGGGACGAACCGCCTCCCGAACCGTCGTGGTTCCGGAAGTTTGCAGGCCGGCAAGCAGGATGCAAGTCTTTACCTGCGCGCTGGGCACCGGCGTGGTGTAATCGATCGGCCGGAGCGGCGCGCCTTCAATCGTCACCGGCGCATGCCCCTCCGTAAGCGTGAGCCTTGCGCCCATCGC
>JAKAOD010000384.1 GCA_021823365.1 Actinomycetes bacterium
GGCCGGGACCTGGTGGTCACCTGGATGCGGGACCTCGGGCTTGACGTGCAGGTGGACGCGATCGGCAACGTCGTCGCCGTGCGCGAGGGCCGGGAGGCCGGTCCGCCCGTCATGTGCGGCTCGCACGTCGACACGGTGGCGACCGGCGGCATCTACGACGGCAACCTCGGCGTGCTCGCGGGCCTCGAGGTGCTCGAGACCCTGGCCGCGGCGGGCGTCCTCCCGCGCCGCCCGATGGCCGTCGCGTTCTTCACGGACGAGGAGGGAGCGCGCTTCGCGCCGGACATGCTCGGGAGCCTCGTCTACGCCGGCGGCATGGGCGTGGAGGAGGCCTACGACCTCGTCGGGATCGACGGCGCGCGCCTCGGCGACGAGCTCGCGCGTATCGGCTACCTGGGGAGCCTCCCCTGCCCGGGTCTGGTGCCGCACGCGTACGTCGAGCTCCACATCGAGCAGGGCCCCGTCCTGGAGGCGAACGGCGAGGTGATCGGCGCCGTCACCGGGGTCCAGGGGATCTCCTGGCAGGAGGTACGGTTCGGCGGTCAGTTCAACCACGCCGGCACGACGCCCATGGCGTACCGCCACGACGCCGGGTTCGCCGCCGCGCAGGCGGCGGTCGCGGCCCGGGCGCTCGCTCGCAACCTCGGCCCGCCGCAGGTGGCGACTGTCGGCAAGCTCGACCTGCGCCCGGGTCTCGTGAACGTGGTCGCCGGCGCCTCCGCCCTCACCATCGACCTTCGCAACACGGACGGCGACATGCTCGCAGAGGCCGAGCGCCGCATGGCCGCCGAGATCGACCGGATCTCGGGCGACGAGGGGGTGACGGTCGAGCGCCGCCAGCTCGCGCGCTTCGACCCCGTCGAGTTCGACGAACGGATCGTCGGCCTGGTGGAGGAGACCGCGCGCGCACACGGCCACCGGGTGCGGCGGCTCCCGTCGGGCGCGGGGCACGACGCGCAGATGCTGGCGCGACGGTGCCCGGCGGGCATGGTCTTCGTCCCGAGCGCCGGCGGCATCAGCCACAACCCGGCGGAGTTCACCTCCCCCGAGCACCTCGAGGCAGGCGCCAACGTGCTGCTCCACGTGCTGCACCGGCTGGCCGAAGAGGACGTCCTCTCGTGAGCCGCCGCGTCGTCGTCGCCGCCGCGCAGCTCGGCCCCATCGGGCGCGACGAGCCGCGCGACGCGGTCGTGGTCCGGCTGCTCGCGCTGCTGCACGACGCGCACCGGAAGGGAGCCGAGCTCGTGGTCTACCCCGAGCTCGCGCTCACGACGTTCTTCCCGCGCTGGTGGACCGAGCCGCTCTCGGGCGCTGACCACTGGTTCGAGACCGAGATGCCGGGACCGGCGACGAGACCGCTCTTCGAGGAGGCGGCCCGCCTCGGCGTCGGCTTCTTCCTCGGTTACGCCGAGCTCACGCCCGACGGCCACCGCTACAACAGCGCGGTGCTCGTGGAGCGGGACGGCTCGGCCGTCGCCACGTTCCGCAAGGTCCACATCCCCGGCCACGAGAAGCACGAGCCGTGGCGCCCGTTCCAGCACCTCGAGCGGTACTACTTCGAGCCCGGTCCCGACGGCTTCGGGGTGTGGGACGCGTTCACAGGGCGCGTCGGGATGATGATCTGCAACGACCGGCGGTGGCCCGAGACCTACCGGGTGATGGGCCTCGGGGGCGTCGAGGTGATCCTCTGCGGCTACAACACCCCGATCCACTACGCGCCCGACCCCTCCCAGGATGCTCTGGCCGCGTTCCACAACCACCTCGTCATGCAGGCGGGCGCGTACCAGAACGGCACCTGGGTGGTCGCCGCGGCGAAGGGGGGGCTGGAGGAGGGGGTCGACTCCCTCGCCCAGAGCGCGGTGATCGCGCCGTCGGGCCAGGTCGTGGCGCAGGCGCTCACCACCGGAGACGAGGTGGTCGTCGCCGAGTGCGACCTCGACTGGACCGCGCGGTACAAGAAGACCCTCTTCGACTTCGCCCGGTACCGGCGTCCCGAGGTCTACGGCGTGATCTGCGAGCGACCCGAGGAGGAGGCACGATGACCGTCGTCGACAGGGACGTCGTCGGAGACGACGCAATCGGCAGGGACGTCGTCGTCTTCACGGTCAATGGCGACGAGGTCGCCGTCCGTGCGGACCACCCGCACCTCCTCTCGGCGCTGCGCGAGGAGCTCGGGATCACCTCGCCGAAGGACGGCTGCTCACCGTCGGGCCAGTGCGGCTGCTGCACGGTCATGATCGACGGGAAGGTCCAGGTGAGCTGCCAGTACCCGCTCGAGAAGGCGGCCGGGCGCAGCGTGGTCACGCTCGAGGGGCTGGAAGAGGCAGAGCGCCGCCGCTATGCCGCCGCGTTCGCCGCGGCCGGCGGGCTCCAGTGCGGCTTCTGCATCCCCGGCATCGTGATGCGCGCCAAGGCACAGCTCGACAAGAAAGGCGGAGCCCTCACGCGCGAGGACATGGCGCGCCACCTCGGCGCGCACCTCTGCCGCTGCACCGGCTACGTGAAGATCCTCGACGCGATCGACGCGCTGTCCAAGGGGGCGTCCCCTGCGCTGCCGTTGCAGACGCACGCAGGCGTGGGGGCACGACTGGCGAAGTACGAGGCCGAGCCTCTCGCCCTCGGCGATCGTGGGTACGTCGACGACCTTCGCGTGCCCGGCCTGCTCCACGCGGCCCTGCGCTTCACCGATCACGCCCGCGCCGAGATCGTCGGGATCTCCACGTCGGCCGCAGCCGCGGCACCTGGCGTGGTGGCGGTCTTCACCGCGGCCGACGTGCCCGGGGAGCTCCGTGTGGGGATCATCGAGCGCGACTGGCCGGTCTTCGTCCCGGTCGGCGGGCGCACCTCCTACGCGGGCGACGTCCTCGCCGTCGTGGTCGCCGGGAGCCGGCTCGAGGCGAGGGCGGCCGCCTCCCTCGTCGAGGTGGAGTACCGGGACCTCGGGCCGTTGACCGACCCTGTCGCGGCGATCGACTCGCCCGAGCTGGCCGTGTGGGGCACGGAGTCCAACGTGCTGTCCCGCTCGGCGTACGTCCGCGGCGACGTCGACGCGGCATTGGCGGCGAGCGTCCATCTGGTCCACGAGGTCTTCGAGACCCAACGCGTCGAGCACGCCTTCTTGGAGCCCGAGTCCACCCTGGCGGTGCCGAGGGACGACGGCGGCCTCCACGTCTTCTCCGGCGGCCAGGGCGTCTGGGACGACCGAGACCAGATCGCCTCGGTGCTCGGCGTCGGTGCCGACGCCGTGAGCGTCGAGCTGGTCTCGAACGGCGGCGCGTTCGGCGGCAAGGAGGACATGTCCAACCAGGCCCAGACGGCGCTCTGTGCCTGGCTCCTGCGCCGGCCGGTGAAGTGCACGCTCACGCGTGAGGAGAGCTTCCTCGTGCACGCGAAGCGCCATCCGATCCGCATGGAGTACTGGGCGGGGTGCGACGCCGACGGCCGGCTCACCGGGCTGCGGGCGCGGATGGTGGGCGACTCCGGCGCGTACGCGAGCGTCGGCATGAAGGTGCTCGAGCGTGCCGCCGGCCATGCGACCGGGCCGTACCGGCTCCCCGCGGTCGACGTGGAAGCGATCGCGGTCCGCACCAACAACCCGGTGTGCGGGGCCTTCCGCGGCTTCGGCGCGAACCAGGCGCAATTCGCGATGGAAGGGGTGATCGACCGCCTCGCGCTGAAGGCGGGACTGAGCGGCTTCGAGATAG
>JAKAOD010000385.1 GCA_021823365.1 Actinomycetes bacterium
ACTCCAGAGAATGTGTCCAGGACGGCGGGCGGGAATGACTAGAACGACGTTGAGGACACCTGCTTTCGCGCTCCAGAGAATGCCCATTCTGCGGAACGCGCAGTTATGCGGAAAGCGATCGGAGGTGTGGGCCGGATCGCTTGTGGCGTTCGGGTTCTGGGGGTCAACGGCACGGGAGCGTTCCGCATAATCGCGCGAGGTTGATCGACACTCCTCTCGCCGAGCAGGCCGCTCGGGAGAGGAGGACGACGATGACGACTGGCTGGTCGACGGTGCGCAAGGGGGGTCCACTTTCCCCCTATGTCGAGGAGTTCGCGAGGGAGCTGCTGGCCAAGGGCTACACGGAGCTGACGGTGACCGAACACGTGCGGTTCATGATGCACGTCAGCCGCTGGATGCAAGGAGAGGGCCTGGACGCGGGCACACTCACCGACGTTGGCATCCGCTCGTACTGCGAGGCGCGGCGAGCGGCTGGCTACACGGCTCGGCTGCAACCGAGCAGCCTCGCACCGCTGCTGGCGTTCCTCGAGCACGAGGGGCTCTTCTGCCAGCCGACGATCCGTCGCTTCGACCCGGCGCACGAGGAGTTGCTCGAGGCCTACAAGGCGCACCTCTCCAAGGAGCGTGGTGCCGTCGGGGCGGTCGTCGCCAGATGGGTGCAGTCGGCCGCGGCGTTTCTCGTCGCCAATCCCGGTCTGGCCGATGGCGATCCTCCGTTGGGCGCCGCCGACGTAATGGCCTTCTGCGCCCGAGAGTTGCCTGCCCGTGGCTCGTCGGCTGCGAAGGACCTCGCGGCCGCGCTGCGCTCGTTCCTGCGCTTCCTCCACGTGCGAGGTGTCATCGCCGCACCGCTTGCCCAGTCGATCCCGCCAGTGGCCAGCCGCAGGGACACCACCTTGCCCCGCGGGCCGTCGGTCCAAGAGATCGAGCGCCTGGTGGCCAGCTGTGACCGGCGGACGCGCCAAGGCCGGCGCGACCGTGCCATCTTGCTCCTGCTGGCCCGGCTCGGACTTCGCGCCGGCGAGGTCACCCGCTTCAGCCTCGATGACATCGACTGGCGGGCGGGCGAGATCGTTGTGCACGGCAAGGGGCGGCGACATGACCGGCTCCCGCTCCCAGACGATGTCGGCAAGGCACTCGTCGACTACCTGCGCCACTCACGGCCCAAGAACGCGTGCCGAGAAGTGTTCTTGCGCTTGACCGCTCCGGTCGGTCCGCTCAGCCCAGAACGGATCACCGGAGTGGTGCACGACGCGTGCGCCAGAGCCGGGGTGCAACAGGTCGGCGCCCACCGGCTCCGCCATGCCCTGGCAACCAGGATGCTCGGCTCAGGCGCCTCGCTGGCCGAGGTGGGCCAGGTCCTCCGGCACTCCCTCGCGCTCACGACGACTTTG
Source organism: Actinomycetes bacterium (assembly GCA_021823365.1). The sequence continues at coordinate 1,395 of JAKAOD010000385.1, forward strand.
TACGCGAAGGTCGATGTGGGACGGCTCGCCGGCCTCGTCCAGCCGTGGCCGGGGGTGGAGCGATGAACGATCGCGACCGGTCCCTTCGCTCTGTGCTCGCCGACTACCTCGACGTGCGGCGCTCCCTCGGGTTCAAGCTCGTGCGCCACGGCCTGCTGCTGGAGCAGTTCGTGGCCTTCTTGGAGGAGGCCGACGCCCAACGGGTGACGAACGAGCTGGCGATGGCGTGGATCACGTTGCCAGATCATCCGTCTCCATCGTGGCTGAGCATGCGACTCGACGCGGTGCGCGGCTTTGCCACCTGGTTGCAGGCCCTGGATCCTGCGACCGAGGTCCCCGAGCGGGGCTGGCTGCCGCCGGTGCACAGGACCACTCCCTATCTGTACTCGCAGGACGACGTCCTAGCCCTCCTCGACCAGGCTCGCCGGGTTCGCTGGCCCCTGTCGGCGGCAACCTACGAGACCCTGATCGGGCTGCTCGCGGTCACCGGCATGCGGATCGGAGAGGCGCTCCGCCTCGACCGAGCCGATGTCTCCTTGGACGACGGGCGCGTCGTGATCATCGGCTCCAAGCTCGGCAAATCCCGCCAGGTCCTCTTGCACCCGAGCACGGTCGATCGACTGCGCCGCTATCTGCGCCAGCGGGCCAGGCTTTCGCCTGCTCCCTCCGATCCGGCGTTCTTCGTGAGCCCGGCCGGCACGCGGATCAGCTATGTCGCCGTCCAGGCCACGTTCCGCGCCATCGCCAGACGGGCCGGCCTCGAGCCTCGGTCCGAGCGGTGCCGTCCCACCGTCCATGGCCTGAGACACAGCTTCGCCGTCGACCAGTTGACGCGCTGGTACCGAGAGGGCGTCGACGTCCAGGCGAACCTGCCGGTGCTCTCGACCTGGCTCGGCCACGCCGACCCGAAGTGGACGTACTGGTATCTGTCAGCCGTGCCCGAGCTGCTGGGCCTGGCCGCAGTGCGCCTCGAGACGTCGGAGCGCTGGTCATGACGCTCGTCGCTCCCACCCTCCAGGCCTTCTTCACCGAACGGCTCATACGCCAGCGCCAGGCGAGCCCTCACACCGTCGCCGCCTACCGCGACACGTTCCGCCTGCTGTTCGACTACGTCGCCGAGACCAGCCATGTCCCGCCGGCCAAGCTCGACTTCGCAGACCTCGACGCGGAGCGGATCGCCGGTTTCCTCGCTCATCTCGAGAGCGTCCGCGGGGTGTCGGCCAGGACCCGCAACGCCCGGCTCGCCGCCCTGCGGTCACTGTTCCGCTACGCGTCGTTCCGTCATCCCGAGCATGCAGAGCTCATCTCGAGAGTCCTGGCCATCCCGGCCAAGCGCTCGGACCATCCGCTCGTAACCTTCCTCGATCGCAACGAGCTTGACGCTCTGGTGCACGCACCAGATCGAACGCGCTGGATCGGCCGCCGCGACCACGCGCTCTTGGTCGTCGCGGTCCAGACGGGGCTGCGCGTCTCCGAGATCGTGGGGCTGCGATGCGGCGACGTTGTCATGGGGCGAGGTGCTCACGTCCGGGTGATGGGCAAGGGGCGCAAAGAACGCGTCACGCCGCTCAGCACGCACAGCGTGTCGGTCCTTCAAGCGTGGCAGAGGGAGAGAGGAGGACGAGCCGACGAGGCTCTGTTCCCCGCTCCGTCGGGAGGACCGCTCGGTCGTGACGCGATTCGCAAGCTCGTGGTCAAGTACGCGCGGCTCGCGGCGGGCTCGTGTCCCTCGCTCACCCCAAAGCAAGTAGGGGTCCATACCCTGCGCCACTCGTGCGCGATGAACCTCCTCCACGCGGGGGTCGATCTCGCGACCATCGCCCTCTGGCTCGGCCACGAAGACCTCCGGACGGTCCAGCACTACTTGCACGCGGACCTCGCGCTGAAAGAACGCGCCCTCGCTCGCACCGACCCCCCGAACACCAGACCCGGTCGCTATCGCCCGTCCGACCCCCTCCTAGCGTTCCTCGAGGGCCTGTGATTATGCGGAACGCTCCCGTGCCATTGACCCCAGAACCCGGACGCCACAAGCGATCCGGCCCACACCTCCGATCGCTTTCCGCATAACTGCGCGTTCCGCAGAATGGGCGAGGCAAGTCTGGTGCGTCGCCTTGTCGAAACGGCGGTAGGGAGCCCAGCCGTCTCGCACCATGACACCGCCGAACTCCGGCGAGACCACCTGGCAGGCCTGATCGAAGCCACGACCGTCCGCCACCCAATAGCAGGTGGCTCTGGTCGTCGCCGCTGCCCAGAGCCAGGCACTCTCACCGCCGACGCGTCATCCGGACTCGTCGGG